>NZ_JBNFNU010000033.1:0-21246 GCF_057364445.1 Xanthobacter sp. BG11Y11_SDJG | reverse complement strand
GAGTGCGCAGGCGGGCGAGATCGACCGCCGTCAGCGGCCGCCGCCCGGGCGGCGGAGGCGGGCGTGGTGCTCGGCGTCGGCGGCGGCAAGGCCATCGACACGGCGAAGGGCGTGCGCATGGCGCTCGCCTGTCCGCTCGCCATCGTGCCCACCATCGCCTCCAACGACAGCCCCACCTCGCGCCTTGCGGTGCTCTACACCGACGACCACGTGCTGGCCGAGGTGCGCCTCATGGCGACCAATCCGGACCTCGTCCTCGTGGACACGGCGGTGATCGCGCAGGCCCCCGCGCGCTTCTTCGCCGCCGGCATCGGCGATGCGCTGTCGAAGAAGTTCGAGGTGGAGCAGTGCTCCGCCGCGGGCGGCCTCAATTTCTACAAGGGCGCGCCCACCGAGCTTTCGCTTGCCATCGCCGATCGCTGCTACGCCATCGTGCGCGCCGACGGCGCGGCGGCCATGGCGGCGGTCGCCCGCAAGACGCCGGACGCGGCCATGGAGAAGGTGGTGGAGGCGACCATCCTGCTCTCCGGCCTCGCCTTCGAGAGCGGCGGGCTCTCCATCGCCCATTCGCTCACGCGTGGCTTCTCGGCGGTGCCGGAGATCTCGCGCGCGCTGCATGGCGAGCAGGTGGCGCTCGGTCTCCTGGCGCAGCTGGTGGCGGAGGGGCGCGACGCGGCCTTTCTCGACGACCTCAAGGGCTTCTATGCCGCCATCGGCCTGCCGGCCTCGCTGGCGGCGTTCGGCGTCACCGATCCCAAGGCGGTGGACGTGATCGTCGACGTGTCCTGGCGCACCGCGCCCTATATCCGCAACTTCCGGCCGGAGCTGTCGCAGGCGCAGTTGCACGCCGCTCTGGTGTCGGTAATGAAATAAGCGGACTGCGTCGGGCCATTGCTTTTGACGGCCAAAGTACGCGCCCACTCCCCCCAATTGACGTTTTGTCAATTTACGCGCTCTCCCGGCCGAGAGATTGATTTCGGCAATCTTTGGGAGGCCTCTCCATGGTCGGGCGTCCACTCATTCCCGCCTTGCTGGCTCTGGCGGTCCTGGCGCCGGCCGAGGCGAGCAGCCAGCAACTTCAGGGGCCGGCGGGCGCGCCCGCAACGCGGGAATTCCCCGATTCCCGCGTCCTGCCGATCCCGACGCCCCCGTTCCCCGGCGAGATTCAGCCGAACCTGATCGACAGCACAGCCGCCTGGTCGCCCACCATCGCCCCGCCCCAGGGCGCGCCAAACGTGCTGCTGATCCTGGTGGACGATGCCGGCTTCGGCGCCCATTCCGCCTTCGGCGCGTCGTGCCGACGCCGACGCTGGACGATCTCGCCGCGCGCGGCGTGCGCTACACCCAGATGCACAACACCGCCTTGTGCTCGCCCACCCGCGCGGCGCTGCTGACCGGGCGCAACCATCATGCGGTGGGCTACGGCATGGTCGCCGAGGGGGCCATCGGCTATCCCGGCTACAATACCGTGACCGGGCCGGAATCCGCCCATGCCGCCGAGGTGCTGAAGCTCAACGGCTACGCCACCGCCTGGTTCGGCAAGAACCACAACGTGCCGGTCTGGGAGGCGACGCCGGCCGGGCCGTTCACCCATTGGCCCATCGGCGAGGGCTACGACTATTTCTACGGCTTCGTCGGCGGTGACACGAGCCAATGGGAGCCGGGCAACCTGTTCCGCAACACGACGCCGATCCATCCCTACAACGGCAAGCCGGGCTGGAATCTCATCACCGCCATGGCGGACGATGCCATCTCCTACATCCAGACCCAAACCGCGACCGATCCGAAGCGGCCGTGGTTCATCCACTATGCGCCCGGCGCCACCCATGCGCCGCACCACCCCACCAAGGAGTGGGTGGACAAGATCGGCGCCATGCACCTGTTCGACCAGGGCTGGAACAAGGTGGCCGAGCAGATCTTCGCCAACCAGAAGAAGCTGGGCGTGATCCCGGCCAATGCGAAGCTTCCGGACTGGCCGGATTTCCTGCCCAAGTGGGATGTCCTGACCGCGGACCAGAAGAAGCTGTATCTGCGCCAGATCGAGATCTGGGCCGCCTACATGGCCTATAGCGACCACGAGATCGGCCGGGTGGTCGAGACGCTCAAGCAGCTCGGCCAGTTCGACAACACGCTCATCCTCTTCGTCGCCGGCGACAATGGCATGAGCGCCGAAGGCTCGCTCCACGGCACACCCAACGAGGTGGCCTATTTCAACGGCTTCGCCTACTCGATCGAGCAGATGATGCCGCTGATCCCGGTCTGGGGCACGGATCGCACCTACAATCACTTCGCGGTGCCGTGGGCGTTCGCCATGGACACGCCGTACCGCTGGACCAAGCAGGTGGCCTCCCACCTCGGCGGCACCCGAACCGGCATGGTCGTCACATGGCCGGACCGCATCAAGGACATCGGCGGCATCCGCAACCAGTTCCATCATGTGATCGACGTGGCGCCCACCATCCTCGATGCCATCGGCATCCCTCAGCCGACCATGGTCAACGGCATCGCCCAGCGGCCCTATGACGGCGTGAGCATGACCTACAGCTGGGACAAGGCGGCGGCCGGCGTGCCGTCCACCCGCCGGACGCAGTATTTCGAGATCCTGGGCAACCGCGCCATCTATCACGACGGCTGGATGGCCAACACCGTGCCGGCCGTGGCGCCATGGGCGGGGGTGACCGGCAAGCCGCCGGTGGATGTGCTGAACGGCTTCACGTGGGAGCTCTACAACCTTGCCGAGGACCCGACCCAGACCAACGATCTCGCCGCCAAGGAGCCGGAGCGCCTGCGGATGATGCAGGCCCTGTGGCTGGCGGAGGCGGCGCGCAACAACGTGCTGCCGCTGAACGATTCGCAACTGCCGATCCTGACGGCGGAGCGGCCCGGACCGGCTGCGGGTCGAACGCAGTTCGTCTATACGGCGCCCATGACTTCGACCCAGTTCGCGGTCGGGCCGTCGATCCTCAATCGCTCCTACACCATCACCGCCGAGATCGAGGTGCCGGCCGGCGGGGCGAACGGCATCCTCGTCACCCAGGGCGGCCGCTTCTCAGGCTGGGGCTTCTACCTGAAGGATAGCAAGCCCATCTTCACCATGAACCTGCTCGACATCGAGCGCCCCAAATGGCAGGGCAGCGAGGCGCTCGCGCCCGGCAGGCACATTTTGGTGTTCGACTGGGCGATGGAGAAGGACGGCCCCGCCCTCGGCCGCGGCGGCACCGGCGTCCTGAAGGTCGACGGCATGACGGTGGCGCAGAAGGCGCTGCCGCGCACCCAGCCGCTGATCTGGGCCTGGGACGAGACCTTCGACGTCGGTCTCGACACCGGCACGCCGGTGGACGACCAGGACTATCAGGTGCCGTTCGCGCTGACCGCAAAGCTCGGCAAGATCACGATTGATCTCGGCGCTTCCACCGTCTCGCCCGAGTCGATCCGGCTGATGATGCAGGAATTGGCCAAGAAGCGGGACTGAGTCCCGCGCGCCGGCCGCGTGTCCATTGCGCGGCCGATCCTGCGGCGTCAGGCGAGCGCCTCCACGAAGCGGGCGAAGCCGCGCGCCGGTTCGCGCTCGGTGGGGAAGGTGTTTTCCGGGGCGTCGGGATCGGGGTGGCCGAGGGCCATGCAGCACACCACCATCTCGCTCTCGGGCAGCGCGAGGCGCTCGGCGATCCGCCGTCCATAGCCGTTGAACGCCGCCTGCGGGCAGGTGCCGAGGCCGAAGGCGCGCGCCGCGATCATGATGTTCTCGAGGAACATGCCGCAGTCGAGCCAGGAGCCGCGCTCCAGGTCCCGGCCCATGGTGACGACGAGGCCCACCGGCGCGTCGAAGAACAGGAAGTTCCGCGCGTGCTGCTGGCGCATGCGCTCCGTATCGCCCTTGGCGATGCCCAGCGCGCCGTAGAGGTCCCAGCCCACCTTGCGGCGGCGGGACAGATGCGGCTCGCGCCACTGGCGCGGATAATAGGCATATTCCTCCTCGCCGAGGTCGCCTGCGAGGAACCGGCCGTGCAGCTCCTGCGACAAGGCGGTCAGCGGCGCGCCGCGCAGCACCTGGACGCCCCAGGGCTGGATATTGGAGCCGGAGGGCGCGCGGGCGGAAAGGTCGAGGATCGCCTCGACGGTCGCATCGGCCACCGGCGTCGGCAGGAAGGCCCGCACCGCCCGGCGCGAGCGGATGGCCTCCACGGCGGAAACCGTGCCGGGAGCGGCGTCGGGCGGAAGAACGGTCACAGTCATGTCTCGGGCATATCCACGGGTTGGGTCATGCCGAGATTAAAGCGGGCGCCGGGCGATTTGAATCCCCTTGCGCGGCGCCCGCGCGGCGACGGCGCTATTCGTTGCGCAGGCCGATCACCTTGATGAGCTTGCCCCACTTGTCCATCTCGCGCTTCTGGAAGGCGGTGAACTGGGCCGGGGTGTTGCCCACCGCCTCGGCGCCCTGCTTGACCAGGAACTCCACGGTGTCGGGCTCGCTCAGGATCTTCACCACCGAGGCGTTGACCTTGTCGACGATCGGCGCGGGGGTGCCTGCGGGCGCGAACAGGCCGTACCAGGCGCTGGCGGCATAGCCCTTCACCCCCGCCTCGTCGACGGTCGGGATGTCGGGCGCGGCGGCCGAGCGCTTGGTGCCGGCGAAGGCGAGGGCGCGCAGCCGGCCCTGCTGCACATAGGGCAGCACCAAAGGCATGTCGCCGAACATGATCTGCACCTGCCCGCCCACCAGGTCGCCGATGGCGTTGCCCGAACCCTTGTAGGGGATGTGGGCCATCTGGGTCCCCGTCATGTTCTTGAACAGCTCCATGGCGAGGTGCTGGGAGGCGCCGTTGCCGCCGGAGGCATAGTTCAGCTTGCCGGGATTGGCCTTGGCGTAGGCGATCAGCTCTTCCACGCTGTTCACCGGCACGCTCGGGTGCACCACCAGCAGCAGCCCCACCTCGGCCACCAAGGTGATGGGCGCGAAGTCCTTCACCGTGTCGTAAGGCATGGAGGCGTAGAGGCTGGCATTGACCGCGTGGGTGCCGATGGAGCCCATGCCGAGCGTGTAGCCGTCGGGGGCCGCCTTGGCCACCGCATTGGCGCCCACATTGCCGCCGGCGCCGGTGCGGTTGTCGACGATCACCTGCTGGCCCCAGGCCTTGGTGAGCTTGTTGGCGAGCACGCGCGCCAGCACGTCGGTGGAGCCGCCGGGCGCGAACGGAACGATGATCGTCACCGGCCGGGAGGGATAGCCCTCCGCCGCCTGCGCCGGGGCGGCGGCGGTCTGGGCGTGGGCGGCGATCGCCGGCAGCCCGGCGAGAAGCGCGGCTGGCGAGCGCCAGCGCGGGCTTTGATCCTGGTCATGTGGCTTCTCCCCTAGAGCCCGTCTTGGCGCTGCGGGGCAGGCGCCCGGTGGGCGGTGTCTTTTTGCGGCTTCTTGTCTTTTGGGAGCCGGGCAGGCGGCAGCCCGCCCGGCATCGTCGTCAGTGGGTGCCTTCGAGCACCGCGCCCCTGCTCGCGCAGGGGTCGACTGCAGGCGGTCGAGCGGCAGCTTGCGGATGTCGGCCAGCTCGCCGCTCACCGCCATGGCGGCGGCGGTGCCGGCGGCGTGGCCCATGCCGAGGCACTGGCCCATCATGCGGGTGGTGCCGTTGGCCTCGCGGGTGGAGGACATGCAGCGTCCCGCCACCACGAGGTTCTTGAGGCCCTGCGGGATCAGCGACGGCCACGGAATGTCGTAGGAGCCGCCGTTCTCCACCGGGATGCGCACCTGCTTGATGCCCTCCTGGTGGATGTCGATGTGGTGCGCGCCCTTGGTGACCACGTCGCGCATCTTGCGGCCGGTGCGGCAGTCCTCGCCGGTGAGCACGTATTCGCCCATGATACGCCGCGTCTCGCGGATGCCGATGCGGGGCGCGACGCCGGCGAAGGCGGCGTTCTCGAAGCCGGGCACGTTCTCCTTCAGGAAGCGCGCCGCCTGCCACACCTGCTCGGTGAGAAGCGGCATGGCGGCGGAGACCGCGGCGGCGTCGGTGCCCATGATGTTCTCGGCGACGCGGGTGGCGTTGACGCACACCTCCTTGCGGGCTTCTGAGGTGGGCATGATCATGATCAGCGCGGTGGGGAACATGTCGCCGCGCTGGATCGCGCCGCCGAGGAACGGGCCGTTGCCCTTGAAGAACACGCTGGGCGCGCCCTGGGCGTGGATCGCCTGCGCCAGCTCCTCGTCGGAACGGCCGGCGCGGATGTAGTCGCTCTCGCCCACCGCCAGCGAGGGCGCGTTGTCGCGCACGAAGTCGAGGAACGGCGCGTTCTCCACCCCGGACATGCGGAACATGAGCGAGAGCGGCTGGAGATCGCCGGACGCGTCGGAAATCTCAAAGGGCGCGCCGGCCTGCACCGCCACGTCGCCGTCGCCCGAGGCGTCGACGAAATAGCGCGCGGTCAAGAGCGTGCGGCTGTCGCGGTGGGAGATCACCACCGCCTCCACCTCGCCATTGTCCGAATAGGTCTCGCTGACCTGGCTGTAGAGGATGACCTGGACGCCGTAGCGGGCGAGCACGCGCGGAATGGCGAGCTTCAGCACCTCGGGATCGCAGCACACGTAGCAGATGAGGCGGAAGTCGTGCAGCGGGCCGATGAAGCCCTGCATCTGCCGGCACTCCTCGAAGATCTCCTCGGCGACGCCGCGCACCACCCATTCGCCGCGCGCATTGAGCACGCCATCCACCGACATGCCGGAAAGCAGCTCGCCGCCGAGCATCGGGCCGGCCTCCACCAGCACCGTGCGCGCGCCGGTCTTGGCCGCGGCGATGGCGGCGCCGATGCCGGCGGCACCGCCGCCGATGACCGCCACGTCCGTATCGAGATGTCGCATGATCCGTCCTGTGCCTTTGCCTGTTGCCGCAGGGTCAAAATGGCCATATTATGGACATCGCCCGCTGGCGTGTTCGGAGTGCGGCAATAGAAATCACATGAAATATTGCCAAACACGACCTTCCGGCTGCTCAGTTTGTCCATAATATGGAGATTGCAGAATGGAGGCTCCCCCTCCCGGCACCCAGGCGGTGCAGCGTGTGGCGCGCATTCTGCGCGTGCTCGGGGCCAACAACCGGGCCGGGCTGAAGGTGGCGGACATCGCCTTCGAGGCGGAGCTGGAGCGCCCGACCGCACACCGCCTGCTGCTGGCGCTGTGCCACGAGGGCCTCGCCCGCCAGGATGCGGACAAGCGCTTCTTCCTAGGCCCCTTCGCCTACGAGCTGGGGCTCGCCGCCGCGCCGGAGCTGGACCTCAGGGCCATGTTCGCGCCCGCCCTCAACGCCGTCGCCGAGGGGAGCGGGGACACCACCTTCCTCACCGTCCGCAGCCGCTTCGACACCGTGTGCCTCGACCGGCGCGAAGGCACCTATCCCATCAAGGCGCTCACCGTGGAGGTGGGCGCCCGGCGCCCCATGGGCACCACCGCCGGCGGCATCGCGCTGCTCGCCTCGCTGCCGCAGGAGGAGGCGCGGGAGGTGATCGCCTTCAACGCGCCGCGCTTGCCGCGCTACGGGCGCATCAATGCGGAAATCCTCACCCGGCTGGTGGAGCGCGCCCGCGAGCTGGGCTATGCGCTCAATTTCAACGACATCACGCCCGGGGTGAGCGGCATCGGCGTCGTGGTCCCCGAGCGGCCGGGCCTGCCGCCGCTCGCGCTCGGTATCGCCGCCATTTTCCAGCCGCCTGGAGGAGGACCGGCGCGCCGAGGTGGTCGCGCTCATGCGGCGCGAGGCGGAGCGCGCCGTCGCCTCCCGTCCCGTGGGCGCCGGCCGGGGGCGGCTGATCTGCGTCCGGCGCAGGTCCGCTTGGCGCGATTTGCGGGTGCGGCCGGAGGCCCGCGGCGCTAGCCTGCCGGCCTTTCCCACGGGGCACCATGGTCGTGAAGAAGATCGGCTTTCTCTCGTTCGGGCACTGGAACCCCTCGCCCCATTCGCAGACGCGCTCGGCCGCCGACGCGCTGCTCCAATCGATCGAGCTTGCGGTCGCCGCCGAACAGCTGGGGGCGGACGGGGCCTATTTCCGCGTGCACCATTTCGCGCGCCAGCTGGCCTCGCCGTTTCCGCTGCTCGCCGCCGTCGGCGCCAAGACCAGCCGCATCGAGATCGGCACCGCCGTCATCGACATGCGCTATGAGAACCCGCTCTACATGGCGGAAGACGCGGGCGCCGCCGATCTCATCGCCGGCGGGCGGCTCCAGCTCGGCATCAGCCGCGGCTCGCCGGAGCAGGTGATCGACGGCTGGCGCTATTTCGGCTACCGCCCGCCCGAGGGCCAGAGCGAGGCCGACATGGCGCGCCGCCATGCGGAGGTGTTCCTCGACGTGCTGCGCGGCGAGGGCTTCGCCGAGCCCAATCCGCAGCCCATGTTCCCCAATCCGCCCGGTCTGCTGCGGCTGGAGCCGCACTCCGACGGCCTGCGCGAGCGCATCTGGTGGGGCGCGAGTTCCAACGCCACCGCGGTGTGGGCGGCGCAGCGGGGCATGAACCTCCAGAGTTCCACCCTCAAGAACGACGAGGGCGGCGCCGCCTTCCATATCCAGCAGGCGGAGCAGATCCGCGCCTTCCGCGCCGCCTGGAAGGCGGCCGGGCACGCCCGCGCGCCGCGGGTGTCGGTGAGCCGCTCCATCATCGCCTTGGTGGACGATCGCGACCGCGCCTATTTCGGCCGCGGCGGCAAGGAAAAGGACCAGATCGGCTTCATCGACGCGAGCACGCGGGCCATCTTCGGCCGCTCCTACGCCGCCGAGCCGGAGGAACTGATCGCCGAACTGGCGCAGGACGAGGCCATCAAGGAAGCCGACACGCTGCTCCTCACCGTGCCGAACCAGCTGGGCGTCGACTACAACGCCCACGTGATCGAGGCGATCCTCACTGAGGTGGCGCCCGCGCTCGGCTGGCGCTGAGGCGGCGCCTAAACGGGCGGGCCGGGAACGAGGTAGGAGACGAGCCGACCGTCCACCACGCGGTGCAGCGCGATCTGCGCGGGTTCCCGCACCACGCGGAAGCCGGGGCCGGCGAAATCCAGTGCGAACTGGTGGCTGGCGGACGGCGCGATGAAGGCCCGATGCCCGGCGAAGCTGCCGGAGATGGCCCGGTGCACATGCCCGCACACCAGGCCGAGAATATCACGCCAGCCCTCCAGCAGGTCCGCCAGTTCTGCGCGGCCCTCGCTGAGGCCGATCTCGTCCATGGCCGGCAGGCCGGTGGCGAACGGCGGGTGATGCATGAAGATCAGCGTCGGCAGGCCCTCGCCGTCGAGTGCGCCTTGCAGCCAAGCCAGTTGCGCCGGGGGGAGGGCGCCATGGCTCGCCCCTTCCACCAGCGTGTCGAGGCCGATGACGCGAACCCCGTCTTGGACGCGGACGACGCCGGCATGCTCCGGCTCGGTGCCGGTGTGGCGGGCGAGCACGCGGCGCAGGGGCGCGCGCATGTCGTGGTTGCCCGGCACGGCGAGGAAGGGGATGCCGAGGTTTTCGAGGCCGTCCAGGACGAAGGCATATTCTTCCTCGACGCCGGCCTCGGCGAGATCGCCGGAGACCAGCAGCAGGTCCGGCCGCGGCGTGAGTGCGCCCACCCGCGCCATGAGCGCGGCGAAGGCGGCGCGGGTGTCTACGCCGCCGGCGGTTCGGCCGGGCAGGGTGACGTGAAAATCCGTGAGCTGGGCAATCAGCATCGAAATCACCTCAACGTCGCCGGCTCCCGCCGGCGGCCGCTCCACGAGGGGCGGGACGCTCGTTCTAGGACTTGACGCGCATCTGGTCGAGGGGCCCGAGGGATTATGTGGTTATTTGTGCATCCTGCTTATTTTATGGCCTCGATTTCCAAATTACCCAGAGTTAAGGTCACATCACTGTCACCGAAGCGGCTTTAAGAACAGCCCGCCCAAGCAGGGTCGCCATCCTTAGGCGTCGTCCCCTGGGGAGATACAGCACAAGCGTTTCCAGGCTGCTTTCCGGCGGCGGACGGCGCACGCCTGTCCATGCCCACTCGCTCTGTGAGAGGAATGAGATGTCGGTCAAATCCACAATTTCCAACATTTCCCGGCGCGGTATCCTCCTCGGTGGCGCAGCCGCCGTCGCCGCCTCCGCGGGCTTGCGCTCCCGTCCGGCCTATGCGGCGCCGGACAAGGTGAAGGTCCAGTTCATGTATCCGGTGGGCGTCTCCGGCGACATCAATAAGCTGGTCTCCACCATGATCGCCAAGTTCAACGCCGCGCACGAGAAGATCGAGGTCGAGGCGATCTATGCCGGCAGCTACGACAACACCGAGCAGAAGGTGATCACCGCGCTCGGCGTGGGCGATCCGCCGTCCACCTGGCTGCCCATCAACTCGGCGCTCCAGACCTTCCTCGGCCTCGACGCGCTCGCCGACGTCACGGGCAAGGCCAAGGCCACCGACATCTACCAGGACTTCATCCCCGGCTTCCTGGAGACCGCGGTCTCCGACGGCAAGCTCTACGGCCTGCCGTTCCAGCCCTCGACGCCGGTGCTCTATTTCAATGCCGACGCCTTCAAGGCCGCCGGCATCGCCAAGCCTCCGGTCACCTGGGACGAGCTGCTTGAGGTCTCCAAGGCCCTTACCGTGCGCGAGAACGGCGAGCTGAAGCGCTGGGGCCTCACCATCGGCGGCGGCTGGCACGACTGGATCTTCGAGTGCTTCTGCCGCCAGAACGCTTTGGTGCCGTGGACCAAGGACAAGGTGCTGTTCGACAAGCCCGAGGCGGTCGATGCCCTGGAATTCTGGGTCAAGCTCGTGAAGGCGGGCGTGATGCCGCCGGCCTCCACCTGGCAGGGCTCGGCCAACGACTTCATGGCGGGCCGCACAGCCATGCTCTACCACTCCACCGGGTCGCTCACCAACCTGCGCACCTCCTCGCCGTTCAAGGTGGACGTCGCCTTCATGCCGAAGAACAAGACCTTCGGCGCCTGCCAGGGCGGCGGTCCCATCATGATCGCCAAGAAGCAGTCTGACGCCGCCATCGAGGCCTCCTGGACCTTCGCCAAGTGGATGACCTCCACCGACGTGCAGTCGCAGTGGGGCCGCGACACCGGCTATCTGGCGGTGCGCAAGTCCTCCTGGGAGACGCCGGAGATGCTGGCCTATCTCAAGGAGGTGCCGCAGGCCAAGGTGGCGCTGGAGCAGTCCGCCTATGCCGGCGCCTTCCTCCAGGTGCCGGGCTATCACAAGGTCCGCGAATATCTCAAAAGCGCCCTCGACCGCACGCTCGCCGGCGAGATCAAGCCGGACGCGGCGCTGAAGGAGGCGGCCGAGAATTCCAACCGCGAGATCCAGCGCCTGCTGCGCCGGCGCTCGTAATCCCTCGCTCCCCGGCCGACTGAAGCGATGAGCGGAAGGAGAGCCGGGGTCCAGCGCAAGAGGTCGCCGCAGGCGGCTTCATTGGAGAACATTGAGGATGGAGCCGGCTTTGCCGGAGTCTCCCCTGGGTCCCGGATCGGCGCTCCCCCTTCGGTGTCGCTGGTCCGGGACGCGACTGAACAGGCAGGACAGCAAGAGGATGGCCATGGTGACAGGTCCCGCATTGCACGCCCGCGTCTCGGAGGCGGGGCTTGCCTATCTGCTGCTGATGCCGTCGCTCATCTTCCTCGCCACCTTCACCTACTGGCCGATCCTGCGCTCGATCTATTTCAGCTTCCACGACGTGGTGCTGGGCTCGGACAAGATCTATTTCCTCGGATTCGAGAACTATGAGCGGCTTTGGACCGACAAGCTGTTTTGGAAGTCGCTCGGCAATACCGTGTTCTACACCCTCGTCACCATTCCCTGCGCCATCACGGTGGCGCTGCTGCTGGCGGTGGCGCTCGACAGCAAATTGCGCGGCATGACCTTCTACCGCTCGGCCTTCTTCTACCCGGTGATGATCCCCTCGGTCGCCGCCGGCATGGTGTGGGTGTTCCTCTATGCGCCGGGCTACGGGCCCATCAATTCCGCCATGGCCGCGCTCGGCCTGCCGAAGGTGGAGTGGCTCTACGACGCGCGCTGGGCGCTGCCGGCCATCATCTTCATGAGCATCTGGAAGTATGCCGGCTACTTCATGCTGATCCTGCTGGCGGCCCTGCAGATGATCCCGTCCGACCTGCACGAGGCGGCGAAGCTCGACGGCGTGTCGGCCTTCGACCGGCTGATCCACATCACCGTGCCGCTGATCTCGCCGACGCTCTACTTCGTCATCGTCATCGGCCTGCTGCATTCCTACCAGATCTTCGACTACGTCTATGTGATGACGCAGGGCGGCCGGCCGACGCCACCAACGTGCTGACCTTCTACATCTACCAGAACGGCTTCCAGTACCAGGACATCGGCTACGCCTCGACGCTCGCCAACGTGCTGCTGCTGTTCGTCGGCGGCCTCATCACCCTCGTCGCGCTCGTGTTCGGACGGCGCGTGCACTATCTCGGACGCTGAGGCCCGCATGGCGACGCTCCAGGACCCGATCGAATTGTCCGCCCCCGCCACCGCGCGCGGCACGCTGCTCGCGCTGCGCACCGCGCTCCGGCGCAACTGGCTGCATTTCGTGCTGCTGCCGCTGATGCTGTTCTGGATCAGCCCGCTGGCCTGGATCGTCATCACCTCGCTGAAATCGCGCACCGAGGTGTTCGATCCCAATGCGGGCATCCTGCCGGCGGTGCTGCAATGGGGCAATTATCCCGCCGCCATGGCGGTGGCGCCGTTCGGCACCTACCTTCTCAATTCGGTGCTCGCCACCGGCGGCATCCTGGTGTGCGAGCTCATCACCATCACGCTCGCGGCCTATGCCTTCGCGCGCCTGAACTTCCCCGGCAAGAACATCCTCTTCACGGCGTTCCTGCTGCAGATCATGTTCCCGATCTACGCCACCTTCCTCACCAATTTCGTCACCGTGCGCGAACTCGGCATCCTCAATTCGCTGCCGGCGCTGATCGTGCCGTTCGTCGCCTCGGGCTACGGCACCTTCATGCTGCGCCAGGCGTTCCGGCAGGTGCCGACGGAACTGGCCGACGCGGCGCGGCTCGACGGCTGCGGCCATCTCGGCATCCTCTGGCACGTCTATCTGCCGCTGGTGAAGCCGACGCTGATCGCCTTCTCCATCATTGCCGTGGTGACCCACTGGAACGACTATATGTGGCCGCTGCTGGTCACCAATTCCGAGAGCGTGCGCACGCTGCCCATCGGCCTCGGCCTGCTGGCGAAGTCGGACAGCGGCGCCGACTGGACGCGGCTGATGGCGGCGACCGTGGTGGTGGTGTCGCCGCTGCTGCTGTTCTTCGTCATCTTCCAGCGCCGCTTCGTGGACAGCTTCATGCACGCGGGCCTGAAGTAGGCATCATCGGCACAGGGGTATCGCGATGGCCGAAGTGGTTCTCCAGGGCGTCAGCAAGTCCTACCAGGGCAAGCCCACCGTGCACGCCGTCGACCTGGCGGTGGCGGACAGGGAATTCATGGTGCTGGTCGGCCCCTCCGGCTGCGGCAAGTCCACCACCTTGCGCATGATCGCCGGGCTCGAGGACATCACCTCCGGCCGCCTTCTGATCGACGGGCGCGACGTGACCCATGCCGAGCCGCAGAAGCGCGACATCGCCATGGTGTTCCAGTCCTATGCCCTCTACCCGCACATGAGCGCCTACCGGAACATGGCGTTCGGCCTGTTGAAGACCTCCCGCCTGTCCAAGCCGGAGATCGACCGGCGCATCCGCGAGGCGGCGGAGATCCTGCACATCACCCACCTGTTGGAGCGCAAGCCCAACGCGCTCTCCGGCGGCGAACGCCAGCGCGTCGCCATCGGCCGGGCGCTGGTGCGCCAGCCCAAGGTGTTCCTGTTCGACGAGCCGCTCTCCAACCTCGACGCCAAGCTGCGCACCCACATGCGCGGCGAGTTGAAGCGCCTGCACAAGGAGCTCGGCCTCACGGTGGTCTACGTGACCCACGACCAGATCGAGGCCATGACGCTCGGCACCCGCGTCGCCATCCTCTCGGACGGCCGGCTCCAGCAGGTGGGGGCGCCCATGGACCTCTATATGCGGCCGCAGAACACCTTCGTCGCCACCTTCATCGGCTCGCCGGAGATGAGCCTCCTGCGCTGCACGCTGAAGCCGAACGGCACGGGCAGCGTGGTGAGCCATCCGGCCTTCACCACCCACGTCGTGGAGCGCGCCGAGGCGGGCGAGATCCTGCTCGGCGTCAGGCCCGAGGAGGTGGTCGTCGGACCGCCGGATGGCGATGCCCTCGCCCGCGGCCGGGTGGACCGCACCGAGCTGATCGGCGCGGAGGCGCTGGCGGAGATCGTCGTCGGCTCAGACCGCCTGGTCGCCCGCACGCCCGTCACCAAGGTGCCGCCACTCGGCGCCGAGGTGGGCATCAGCTTCGACATGGACCGGGTCCGCGTGTTCGACGCGGCCTCGGGCCGCGTCTTGTCCCGTCTCTAGCCCGGATATCCCCATGGCCCAGACCGTGCGCCAGCAGCAGATCGTCGAGCTGCTCCGCGACAGGCGCTCCGCCACCATCACCGACCTCGCCGAGCACTTCCAAGTGTCGGACGAGACCATCCGGCGCGACCTCAAGGCGCTCGCCGAGGATGGCATGGTGGACAAGTTCCACGGCGGCGTGCGCCTCAATGTCGCCGAATGGGAGGCCCCGTTCGACCGCCGCCTGCGCGAGCAAGCGCCCGCCAAGCGCCGCATCGCCCATGCCGCCGCCGAACTGATCGAGGAGGACGCGACCATCCTGCTCGACAATTCCTCCACCTCCTGCTTCCTCGCCCAGGTGCTGGCGCCGCGCCCCGGCCGGCTCACCGCCATCACCTTCTCGGTGGAGGTGGCGCAGATTCTCTCATCCGCCGGCCGGCATCACCGCGTGATCCTGCCGGGCGGCGAGCTGAGGGCCGACGACCGCACCATCATCGGCCCCTCGGCCATCGACTTTGCCTCGCAATTCACGCCGAGCCTGTTCGTGATGTCGGTGGCGGCGGCCTCGCCGCAGCGCGGCTGCATGGACTTCGATCTGTTCGAGACCGAGTTCAAGCGGGCGATGATGCCCCTCGCCGAGAAGGTCATGCTCCTCCTGGACAGCTCCAAATATTCAAAGCCCGGTTTGATCCAGGTGTGCGGGTGGCAGGCGGTGGACATCCTCGTCACCGACGCGCCGCCGCCTGCCGCCGTGCGCGACGAACTGGAGCATGCCCGGGTGGTGCTCGCCCCGCCGCTCGCGTCCGCGGGCGGGGGTAATGGCAACGGCCGGAAGCCCGCTTATGCCGAATAGAACCGCCGCCCTGCGGCCCGCCGAGCCTGGCGCTGCCGAGCTTGCCGCCTTTGCCGAACAGCTCGCCGACCTCGCGCGGCCCATCGTGCGGTCCTTTTTCCGCACCCCGGTGGGCGTCGAGTGGAAGGCGGATGCCAGCCCGGTCACGGTCGCCGACAAGGCGGTGGAGCGCGCGCTGCGCGAAGCCATCGCCGCACGTTTTCCCGGCCATGGCGTGCTGGGCGAGGAGGAGGCGGCGGTGGGCATCGAGCGCCCCGTGGTGTGGGTGGTGGACCCGATCGACGGCACCAAGAGCTTCATGACCGGCCTGCCGCTGTTCGGCACCCTGATCGCCGCGGTGGCGCAGGGGCGGCCGCAGGCGGGCGTGATCGAGGTGCCGGCGCTCGGCGACCGCTGGGTCGGCGTCGCCGGTGCGGGCACACGGTTCAACGGCGCGCCATGCCGCACCAGCGTTGCGGCGGCGCTGGGCGAGGCCCGGCTCTACGCCACCTCGCCGGACATGTTCACGCCCGCCGAGAGCGCCGCCTTCGGCGCGCTGGCGGACCAGGTGGCGCTGCGCCGCTTCGGCGGCGACTGCTACGCCTACGGGCTGCTCGCCTGCGGCCATGTGGATCTTGTGGTGGAGGCAGCGTTGAAGCCCTACGATTTCATGGCGCTGGTGCCGGTGGTCGAGGGCGCAGGCGGCGTCATCACCGACTGGCGCGGCCGCCCGCTCACGCTCGCCTCGGGCGGGCAGGTGGTGGCGGCGGCCAATGCCGCGCTCCATGCCGCGGCGCTGCGCCTGCTGGCGCCAGCGGCGCTCTGAACGGCCCTTGCGGGCGCCGTTTCCATGGTCAGCCCTGCGGATTGGAGGCGGCCCGAAGCTCAAGTGAAACAGGACGGCCCCCGGCGGCGTTGACGCAGGACCATCCCCTGCGAGGAGAAATGCCGTGGGACATTCGAGTAACACCAGCGATCGGCGTGCGGCCGATGCCGAGCCCGAAGCCGGACAGACCAAGCCGAGGCACGGGGCCGGCCATACGATCGGCGCCTACCAGGAGGGCGGGCGGAAGCAGGAGGAAGGCCCAGAGGGCTCCCGCAAGGCACCGGGACATCTGGTGGGCAACCACCAGGATGGTGACGAGGAAGGCCCCGCGGAGGGCGGCCCCCGGCGCGCCCTGGGACGGCCCGATACCAACGAGGACAAGGATATGAACGTCGAGCAGCTCAAAGGCCGCGCCAAAGGCACCGAGCCGGTCCCGGCGAAGGTGGGCCAGCCCGACCATAGCCTTGAGGCCGAGCGGGTTGATCCCACCGGCCGGCGTGCCGGCGAGCGCGGATAAGCCCCGCTGCAGCTAGCGGCGCTTCCGCTTCGGTGGCACGCCGTAGACCCGCTTGAAGGCGGTGGTGAAGTTGGAGGGATCCGCATCGCCCGCCGCATACGCAGCCTGGGCGATGGAGATTCCTTCTCCTTCTAGCGCCGCGCAGGCGAGCGCCAGGCGTTCGGAACGGATGAACTCGAACACCGATCCCTCGCTGGCGGATCTCCCGCGCTGGTCGAGCGGACGGGGCCGGGCAGGGCTTGAGCCATATAGTATAGCCCCCTATGCTATTTATCCCAAGGGGGAGCCCGCCGCATGGCCCACACCATCCGCGACAAGGACAAGCTGATCGCCCGCGTGCGGCGCATCAAAGGGCAGATCGAGGGCATCGAGCGCGCTTTGCTGGCGGAGGTTCCCTGCGGCGAAGTGCTGCGCCAGGTGGCATCGGTGCGCGGGGCGATGAACGGCCTCACCACCGAACTGGTGGACGATCACCTGCGCGAGCATGTGCTCGGCGCCGCGACCGAGGCCGATCGGCAGCAGGGCAGCGAAGAGCTGATGAGCATCATCCGGACCTATCTGAAATGACCGCGCCGGCGACACGGGAGGGTGGCATGGCCGAGGCCCCCGCACTTGGACACGACCACGTCTTCCTGGGCGCCGACCACCGGCGCAACGAGCGCAAGGTTTGGCTGGTGATCGCCCTGACCGCCGCCATGATGGTGGTGGAGATCACCGCCGGCACGCTCTATGGGTCCATGGCGCTGGTGGCGGACGGCTGGCACATGTCGACCCATGCCGGGGCCATGCTGATCGCCGCTCTGGCCTATCTCTATGCGCGCCGGCACGCCCGCGACCCGCGCTTCACCTTCGGCACCGGCAAGTTCGGCGACCTCGCCGGCTTCGCGAGCGCCGTGGTGCTCGCCCTCGTGGCGCTGCTGATTGGTTGGGAGAGCGTCTTGCGCCTGGCGGACCCGGTCCCCATCAGCTTCGCGCAGGCGATCGCCGTCGCGGCCGTGGGGCTCGCGGTCAATCTCGTCAGCGCCCTGCTGCTGCGCGACACGCACCATCACGGCCATGGCCATCACCACCCCGCGCACGATCATGACCATGACGAAGATCATGACCATGACCATGACGATGATCTCGGCGACGCCGTGCCGGTGCGCGACAACAATCTGCGCGCGGCCTATCTCCACGTGCTGGCCGATGCCTTGACCTCGGTTCTGGCGATCCTCGCTCTGCTGGTCGGCAGCGTTTATGGCTGGCTGTGGGCGGACCCGCTCATGGGGCTCGTGGGCGCCCTCGCGATCGCCCGCTGGTCCTGGGGGCTGATGCGCGATGCCGGCGGCGTCCTGCTCGACATGGTGCCGAAGGACGAAGACCTGGAGGCGGACATCCGCGCCGCGCTGGCGCTCGACGCGGCGCGCATCACCGACCTGCATGTCTGGCAGGTGGGGCCGGGCCACGCCGCAGCCATCGTCGCCCTGGCGGGCGAAGGCCTGCGCGACCCGGCCTTTTACAAGGCGCGGTTCCGTCCGATCCGGCGCCTGTCCCATGTCACCGTGGAGGTTCAGCCGGGACCGGGCGAGCCTGGCCGCTCCGCGGCGGCGGCCTGAGCCGCGGGCCGGGCGCTCAGCGGAAGGTTTCGCCGACCAGGCCGTGAACGCGGGCGAAAGCGGCCTCTGCGCCTGCCGTCACCCGCGCCTCTTCGGCCGGCGAGAGCTTGAGGGCATCGAGCGCCGCGGTGAAGGTGCGCCAGTGCAGGCCCCGGCCCTCGGGCGCCGCGGCGAGGTGCCGGGCGCCAAAACGCCTCGGACAGGCCGAGCCCGGCGGCCGCCTTCAGCAGGAATGCGGCGCCGAGATTGGAGCCCTCCGCCACGTAGAGCCAACCCAAAGCGGTGGGGATGTCGGCGGGCGCGCCCCTGGCGAAGGCGGGCGCGGTCTCGACCGCCAGAGGGGCGGCCTCGAGATCGGCAAGGTCTTGGCTGATCAGGTCGAAGCGGCGCCGTCCCGCGAGGTCGGGCAGCAGCGCGTCGAGCGCGGGATCGACATAGAGCGCATCGATCTCCCGGTGGAAGGCGTGCTGCACCTGGAGAAACAGCGCGTAGCGCGCGCGGCTCGCGAACGGCTCGCCCGCCATGATCGCCTTGTCGAGCCGCTCATGGGTCTCGTGGGTGGCGGATTTCAGGGTCTTGGCGCGGCTCTCCGCCGCGTGATCGAGCGTGATGGTCATCGTCGCATCCTCAATTCTTCAATCAAGAGATCAAACAGATGGCGATGATTAGGGAGGGAATGCTGCCGCTTCAAGATTTCAATCTTAGAATCATTGTAAGAGATTTTTCCGCCGCCGCGCCGGCAAGTGGGCATTTTGCCTGCGCTTGCCGGGCGGCTGTCGTCGGCGGACGCCGACCAGATTTGAATGATTTTATGTTCTGGCGTTCGGGGTGCCCCGCGGCCCTCGGCCGTCCGGGGTCGGATCCCCGCAGCGGTCTCACGCCCGCGCTCGGACCGCAGGCCCATGGGGCCGCAGGCGCCGACTGGGGGCCATCGCCGTCGCGCCGGGCCCGGAGGTCGAGGGACATCAGCTGCACATAGGCATGGAGCTTCTGGCCGGCCTCCGCCACGTCGCCGGGGGCGCCGGAGGCTGCTGCATGCACCGTGGCGCGGGCGGTCTCCTGGAGCGCTGCGGAATGCTCCAGCGTCATGTGCCGGCCGGAGAGGAAATCGCCGGCGTCCCGCAACGTCTTCAACGTGCGCCCATCCGCCCCCTTCACCCGCACCGGAAGCGGCGCGTCCCAGTGATGCTCGCCCCGCTCCTGCGGCCGGTCGCCCGGGATGATGTCGCGGCCGTCGACGGCGGCCAGCGCACTGCCGACCCGTTCCGCCGGCCGCTCGCCGCCGACCTCGCCGGTCGGCCCTCCGCCCTGGTGCTGGCGGGCATGGTCGGTCACGTGGGGATCGGCCATAGCCTGGCGGATCGGCGGGCGGCTGCGGTCCTCGCTGTTCTGGATCAGGTCGTCGGGATAGGCCGTGGGTCCGGCATAAGGCCGTGTCATCGCGGGAACTCCGTCGCAGGGGTCATCGAGCAATAACGACCGTGCCCGGCACTTGGTTTCCTTCACCTTGTCTGATCGCCCCCGCAACTCGCCGCCGCAGGCCCATCGGAGGATCCTTAACAGGGGCTCTTCATAGGCTGCGCCGCCGACGCCGCGGACAGTCGGCCACCTGCACTTGGCTCAGGGTCGGATCTGCTGATTACATGCGAAGTGAACTGGAATTCTTCTAGATTAAGATCTTCGGCAGGCCCTTTCATCTATCCTTGTCTTTTTGTAGGCTGAGGCGTCGGGCTGCTCTTTGCGATGCGCGCAGCCGCTTGGCATATGGCGCGCGCCGTATGACGGACGAACGATTGCCAGCGACGCGGTTGCGGGCGGGAACAGGTGGGGCGGTGAGCTGGGATTTTCAGGCGCTCTTCAATCTCTATGCGAAGGAGATCGCGCGATCCCTGCGCCGCAAGGGCCTCAATCCTGAAACCGCCGCAGATCTCACCCAGGACACCTTTTGCGCGTCATCGCCCGGCCGCCGGCCGACGGGGCGCCGAACCACAATCCCAGGGCCTATCTGCACCAGGTGTCCCACAGCCTGACCGTCAACCACCTGCGAAGGGAGGCCCTGCTGCCCCTGGTCGACCTCGCCGAAGGCAGGGCGGACGAGGTGGCCGACCCGGCGCCGCTGCCGGATCGGATCGTTTATTCCCGCCAGTGTCTGGCCCAGGTGGCGGCGGCGCTCGACGAGCTGCCGGAGCGCACCCGGGCGGCCTTCGAGATGCACCGCCTCGGCGGTCACACCCTGGCTGAGGTCGCCGCGACGCTTGGGCTCTCCACGACGCGGACCTGGGCGCTGGTGCGCGAAGCCTACCGGCATCTGCTTCTGCGGGTGGACGATGAATGAGCCGCCCGGCGCAGGGCGGGAAATCCGCGATCCCCGATTGTATCAAGGACAGGGAAGCCGGTCGCGCGGCCCGCACAACCGTCGGGAGACGCCATGAACGAGGCCGAATCTGAGCGGGCGCGGCCGCAGGCTCAACTGCTCGACGAGGCTATCGACCTCGTCATTCGCTTGCAGGAGGACCCCCGCAATCCCGTCGCCGACGAGATGGCGCGGTCCTGGCGCGCCCGCAGCGCCGAGCACGAGCGCCTGTGGCAGCGCGTGCTGAAGCTGCACGGCGCCAGCGGCCATGTCCTGACCGAGCGGCGCGAGAATGACAGCGGCGCCGCCGGTCTGACCCGGCGAAACCTGGTGATCGGTGCCCTCGGCCTGGGCGCCGCCGGAGCGGCGGCCGCCGTGCTGCCGGACCTGGTGCGGCAGGCGCGCGCGACCACGCCACCGGCACCGCCGAGATTAGGCAGGTGCGCCTGCCGGACGGCAGCCTGGCGACGCTCGGTCCCGACACCAGCATTGCGCTGGATTTCTCCGTGAGTGCGCGCCGGGTGGACCTGATCGGCGGCATGTCGTTCTTCGACGTGGCGCGGGACGCAGCGCGGCCGTTCACGGTCGCCGCCGGGCCGGTCACGGCGACCGCGCTCGGCACGTCGTTCGACGTGGCGCGCGAGGGCGAGGCGGTGAGCGTCGAGGTGGACCGCGGCCTTGTCCTGGTGCAGGCGCCGGCCAGCGCC
>NZ_JBNFNU010000032.1:0-21332 GCF_057364445.1 Xanthobacter sp. BG11Y11_SDJG | reverse complement strand
CGCGTCGACGCGGCCGAAAATGGCCTCGCCGCAGCGGCGAGCGCGGCGCCCCGCTCCGGCGCGCCGAGGATCGCGCCGATGAGGCGCAGCGCCGCCGGGGTGTGGGAAAAGCGGCCGTCGATCAGGATGTAGGGAATGCCGGTCTGCGCCTGCACCCGGTCGGCGAGCGAGCGGTAGGTGTCGGTGATGGTGCCGAAATCGATGATCAGATCGGGCTTCGCCGCGATCAGGCGTTCGAGGTTCAGCGTGTCGCCGCGACCGGTGAGGCGCCCGGTCTCGGGCAGATCCCGCACCTGCGGCAGAAGGAAGTCGCGCGCGGCCGGCCGGGGAGTGCGCACCCAGCCGATCATCTTCTGAGGTGCCACCACGTAGAGCAGCACGGAGGCGGGCGGCCCGGCGGCGAAGACGCGGGTGATGCGGTCGGGAATCTCCACCGTCCGCCCGGCCGAATCGGTGACCGTGCGGGCGGCGGCCGGCCCTGTGGCGGCAAGAGCCCAGAGAACGGCGAAGAGCGCCAGCGCCGCCGCACGCCCGGTCCCCTTGGTCCACCCTGTGCGCAAGGTGCGCGATTCCATCCCCGCCTCCTGCGTGTCGCGAAACATGTATCCCGGCATATATATCGCATCGGCGCTGCGGCGCGCAGGAGTCCTCGACGCCGCGGCGCTCCCCGCCGCGGCGCTTGACAGGACCGAGGCGCCGTCGCTTTGGTGGAGCCATGACATCGTTCGTTCCACAGGACGCAACATCCCTTCTGCCGAACATCGAGGCCAAGGCGCGGCAGGAGGTCAATGAGCCCCATTCCGCGCTCGTGCGCTTCGGCGCGGACAAGCCGCTGCGGCTCGATGCCGGCGTCTCCCTTCCGCACCTGCAGATCGCCTACCAGACCTATGGCGAGCCCAATGCCGCGCGCTCCAACGCGATCCTGGTGTGCCATGCGCTGACCGGCGACCAGCATGCGGCGAACCCCAATCCGGTCACCGGCAAGCCGGGCTGGTGGGAGACCCTGGTGGGGCCGGGCAAGCCGATCGACACCGAGCGCTTCTTCGTCATCTCGTCCAACGTGCTCGGCGGCTGCATGGGCACCACCGGGCCGGCCTCCCTCAATCCCGCGACCGGCCGCGCCTACGGCCTCGACATGCCGGTGGTGACAATCCGCGACATGGTGAACGCGCAGGCCATGCTGCTCGACCATCTCGGCATCGAGAAGCTCCTGTGCGTCGCCGGCGGCTCCATGGGCGGCATGCAGGTGCTGCAATGGGCGGCCAGCTATCCCGAGCGGGTGTTCTCGGCCCTGCCGATCGCCACCGGCGCGCGCCACTCGGCGCAGAACATCGCCTTCCACGAGGTGGGCCGGCAGGCGGTGATGGCCGATCCCGACTGGCGCGGCGGGGCCTATCTCGCCGCGGGGGTGACGCCCCATCGTGGGCTCGCGGTGGCGCGCATGGCGGCGCACATCACCTATCTGTCGGACCAGGCGCTGCACCGCAAGTTCGGCCGCCGCCTGCAGGACCGCGCCAACCCCACCTTCGGCTTCGACGCCGACTTCCAGGTGGAGAGCTATCTGCGGCACCAGGGCGAGAGCTTCGTTCAGCGCTTCGACGCCAATTCCTATCTCTACGTCACCCGCGCCATGGATTATTTCGACCTCGCCGCGGACTATGGCGGCGTGCTCGCCAACGCGTTCGCCGGCTCGAAGACGCGCTTCTGCCTCGTCTCCTTCACCTCGGACTGGCTGTTTCCGACCCAGGATTCGCGCGCCATCGTCCATGCGCTGAACGCGTCGGGGGCGAGCGTCTCGTTCGCCGAGATCGTCAGCGACAAGGGCCACGACGCCTTTCTGCTGGAGGAGCCGGAACTGTTCGCCATCACCCGGGGCTTCCTCGACAGCGCGGCGCGCGCCTTCGGGCTGCCGCCGGGCCGGGAAGGATGAGCGCCATGGCCGTGCGCGATGAGGTGCTCGACGAGAGCGTGGTGCGCTCGCAGGGCGGGCGCGTCGACCTGGTGGTGGTGGCGGAGATGGTCGCGCCCGGCTCGCGGGTGCTCGACGTCGGCTCGGGCGACGGCGCGCTGCTGGAACTGCTCGCCACCACGCGCCAGTGCGATGCCCGCGGCATCGAACTCTCCCGCGAGGGGGTGAATGCCGGGGTGGCGCGCGGCCTCGCCGTGATCCAGGGCGACGCGGACGTGGACCTCGCCCACTATCCCGACGACGCGTTCGACTATGTGATCCTCTCGCAGACGCTCCAGGCGACGCGGCGCCCGCGTTGGGTGCTGGAGCAGATGCTGCGCATCGGCCGGCGCGCGGTGGTGTCGTTCCCGAATTTCGGGCACTGGCGCTCGCGGCTCGACCTTCTGGTCCACGGCCGCATGCCGCTGACCGAGAACATGCCCGTGCCGTGGTACGACACGCCCAACATCCATTTCTGCACCATCCGCGACTTCGTCGAACTGGTGGAGATCCTGGACGCGCGCATGGAGAAGGCGGTGGCGCTGGACAGCTCCGGCCACCGGGTGCGCGTCAACATGCCGTGGTGGGTCTGGAACCTGCTGGGCGAGCAGGCGGTGTTCCTGCTCTCGCGCAAGAACGCGGGCCGGCCGGGCTGAAGCCGAGGCGGCCTGCGGTCAGCCCGCCGGGACGCCGCCGGGCACCAGCACCGGCTCCATCGCCGGCTCGATGACCGCCGCGCGACGGCGCACCTGGGCCGGGCGATGAAGCTGCTTGGTCGCCTCCACCACCAGCACGCCGGAGAACGGCAAAGACAAACGCGATCCGACCCGCTCCCAGGCCACCGCCGTGCGCAGAAACCAGCGGCTCGGCGGGGCATAGAGCGCCTCGCTCCAGCCCACGGGCGTGAACAGCGCCTCGCGCAGCAGCGACACCACCTGGCCGCGGGAGAAGGGACGGCCATTGCCGAACGGCGTGGTGTCGAGCCGCGCCCAGACGCCGCGCCGGTTGGGCACCACCGCCAGCAGCCGGCCGCCGGGGGCGAGCACGCGCCAAACCTCGCCGAGCAGCTCGGCGGCGTTGGGGGTCATCTCCAGCGCATGGACCGCCACCACCCGGTCGACACGGCCGCTCGGGAACGGCAGCATGGTCTCGTCGGAGAGCGTGGCGAGCGTCGGCGCGGCCGAAGGCCACCGCACCACCCCCTGGGCCGCCGGCATCACGGCGATGCAGCGCTCCGCCTCCTCGCGGAACACGCCGAGATAGGGCGTCGCATAGCCGAGGCCGAGCACGGCCATGCCGGTCACGTCGTCGAAGCGCCCGCGGATCGCGCGGCCCAGCAGCCGGCGCGTCATCACGCCGACCGGCTGGGCGTAGAAATTGCGAAGGTCGACGACGTCGAGGAACATGGGTGGCCAATGCCTGAAGCCGATGGCGTCTTGAAGGCGGCGGACCGCCATGGCCCGCGGCGAAGGTTCTCCTTCCTCTTGCGCCACCCGCATGCCGAGCGCAACCCGGCCGGCGTGCACTGGCGCGCCGCGGCAACGGGCTATCATCACCCGCACGGGCGGCGCGATGTACCGGGGGACTTTCGCCTGCGCCCTCGTTTTCCCGACACGGGGTCGCGCCATACTGGGCGTCCCTATCCCACACCGGAAGCGCGATCCGGCAGACCATTCGATCTGCGGCATCGCGCTTCAAGGCGCGACAGGAGGACCACCTTGCCGGCCGAGATCCGCATCATTCCCTGCCTCGACGACAATTACGCCGTGCTGCTGCACGACCCCGTCACCGAGGCCACCGCCGTGATCGACGTTCCCGAGCCGACCCCGGTCATCGCGGCGCTGGAGAAAGAGGGCTGGAACCTCACCCACATCCTCGTCACGCACCACCACCAGGACCACGTGCAGGGCGTGCCGACGCTGAAAGCGCGCTATGGCGCGACCGTGGTCGGCCCGAAGGCGGAGGCCGGCGCCATTCCCGGGCTCGATGTGGCGGTGGTGGACGGCGACCCGGTGGCGGTGGGCTCGCTGGTGGGCCGGGTGCTGGAAACGCCGGGCCACACCGCGGGCCACGTCTCCTACTGGTTCGAGGGCGAGCACCTGCTGTTCGCCGGCGACACGCTGTTCACGCTGGGCTGCGGCCGCCCGTTCGAGTGCGATCCGCCGGTTCTGTGGGCCTCGCTCCAGCGCCTGAAGACGCTGCCGGCCGACACCCAGGTCTATAGCGGCCACGAATACACCCTCTCCAACGCCCGGTTCGCGCTTTCGGTGGATCCGGACAATGCCGCGCTCAAGGCGCAGACCGCTGCGGTCGAGGCCAAGCGGGCGAAGGGCGAACCGACGATCCCGTCCGCCATGGCCGACGAGATCGCCGCCAATCCGTTCCTGAGGGCCGACGATCCGGCCATGGCCGAGATGCTGGGCGTGGACGGGGCCGACCCCGGCGCCGTCTTCACCGAGCTGCGCGCCCGCAAGAGCGCATTCCGGGGCTGAGCCATGGACGCCCCCTGCCCACCGATGGACGCCGACGCGGTGATCGCCCTGCTGGGGCTCATGCCGCATCCGGAAGGCGGCCACTATCTGGAGACCTTCCGCGACGCCGCTCCGGACGGCGCGCGCGGCCCATCCACCGCGATCTATTTCCTGCTGAAGGCGGGCGAGCGCTCGCACTGGCACAAGGTGGACGCGGTGGAGATGTGGCACTGGCATGCCGGCGCGCCGCTGGTGCTGCGGATCGCCGAAGAGGGAAGGGGGGTGCGCGAGCTCATGCTTGGCCCGGACCTCGTGGCCGGTCAGCGGCCGCAGGGCATCGTCCCGGCCCACGCATGGCAGGCGGCCGAGAGCCGCGGCGACTGGACGCTGGTGGGATGCACGGTGGCCCCGGCCTTCCGGTTCGAGGGCTTCGTGCTGGCACCCGATGGCTGGGAGCCGGGCTGAAGAGGTTGCCCGGTCAGCTGCGGGCGGCGGAGATGGCCACCGCGTCGCCCTCCACCACGTCGGCCGTGGCATCGGCGCCCATCAGGCCGAGCAGCTTGGTGCGGGCGCGGTTGACGCGGCTCTTGATGGTGCCGAGCGCGCAGCCGCACACTTCCGCCGCCTCCTCGTAGGACAGGCCCGCCGCGCCCACCAGAACCAACGCCTCGCGCTGGTCGTCCGGCAATTGGGCCAGGGCGTCCTTGAGGGAGGAGAGGGTCATCGACCATTCCTGGCTGGGACCCATGTTCGAGTCTTGCTGGGCCAGCACCGACATGCCGTCGCTCTCGCGCCGGCGCTTGCGGATCTCGGTGTAATAGGTGTTGCGCAGGATGGTGAAGAGCCAGGCCCGCAAATTGGTGCCGGGATCGAACTTGTCGATGTTGGACAGCGCCTTGAGCAGGGTTTCCTGCACCAGGTCGTCAGCCTCGGTCCGGTCGCGCGTCAGAGATCGCGCGAAGGCGCGCAAGGCGGGCAGGAATTCCAGCACTTCCCTCTGGAGGGAGCCGGCATCCATTCCTGGCCTCTTGTCGGTCGGATCCATGGGCACCTTCTTGGGCCGCGCGGCGCGGGCTCCGGGCTTGCGCCGCGCGTGGCGGCTGTGTCGTGCGTGCGATGAGGGCGATCCGAGCAAATTGGATTTACTCGGAAAATTGCCTTCTCACCAGAAAAGGGAACAACGCCGTTTCGTCCTGTCTCGTGCGATCCAATCGGGAGAGCCATTGCGAAGCCCCCCGGGGCGATCCGGCGGCCCAGCACTCCTTCGGGGCGGGGAAGGTTTCCGGCCGGGCAGCGGAACACGATCGCGTCCGTTTCCGCCGCCATCCGGAAACCCGGTCGGTGGGCACCAGCAGACCCTGCCACGGATTGCGGCAGTCAGGCTGGCTCCTCTCCATAACGTGATCCGCAGGATTCGGTTCCCGGCCGATCAGGAACGGTCGCTGCCGACCGGAGCGCCGCTCTTCTGGCCGCCCTTCTGGCCGGCCTGGGACGCAAGCGCGCGGTTGCGCGAGAAGCTGCGATCTTCGTCCGCCACGCTCTGGCCGCCCTTGCGGCCGGCTTCGGCGGCGAGCGCCCGGTTCTGGAAGAAGCTGCGCTTCTCGGCAGGGACGCTCTCGCCGCCCTTGCGAGCGATGGCACGCTGCTTTTCCGCGTCCATGGCGGCGAAGCCGCGGTTGGAGGTGCCCTTCGAACGCGCTTTATCCATGATACATCCTCGAGTCTCGGAAGGCCCGTCGAGTCACACGGAGGGACTCACGGGATGACAACGAGGCAGAACCGCTACGGTTCCCTAATCCATATCCGCCCGGATGCGCGGGCGTGCGGGGGCAAAGCGTCGTTCGCAAAATGGCCAGGGCTGCCGGGCATCCGGCTCGGAAACTGGTGGCAGCGTGAGGCGTTCGACCCCTACGCCGACGGCGTGCCACAGGTTCGCAGCGGAAAGTCGCCGGTCACGCGAACGTTATCGCCGATCTCGACGCGGCGGAGCTGGCCGCCGAGCTGGCTGGCAAAGCCCTGGTCGAGGTCGAACTTGCCCGGGCGTTCCGCGGTGCTCGTCATGGGCCCGGCCGTGATCGTGACCATGAGCCGCCCGCTGCCCTGTCCGCATCCCACCGTCACCGGCAGCTTGGGGCCGTCCGGCACCGCAAGCCCGAGAACGATCTCCACCATCATCAGCGCAAACGGGGTGGCCATATCGACCGGAAGCTGCACGTCCGGGGCCTCGATGCGGACCGAGAGATTGCGGTCCGGCACGCCTTCCAGCAGGGCTGCCAGCTCCCGCAGGAGTTCGCGCAACCTCACCGCGGAGCCTTCGCTCGCCTCGTGCAGGATGCGGTGGACCACCGCCAGGGTGTTGACGCGCGTGCGCAGCTCCTCGAAGCGGCGACGGTCCTGGCCCTGGCCGATGCCGAGGCCGTAGAGGCTGAGCAGGCTGACCACCACCTGGAGCGAGTTCTTGATGCGGTGATGGATCTCGCGCACCAAGGCGGTCTTTTCGGCGAGGTTTTCCCGGAGCTTGGCATCGCGCTGCCGGACCGCCTGCGCCATGTTCTCCACCGCCGCCCCGAGCGCCCGGAACTCGCTCGGGGCGCGATCGAGCCGGGTCGGCCGGAAGCGGTAGTGCCCCTTCGCGTAGACCGATGTCACCCGCCGCAGATAGTTCAGCCATTGCAGGATCATGCGGTCCACCGCGAACCACAGGCCGACGAGGCTCACCACCGCGACGAGGCCCGGCAGCGCGAAGCTGGCCGCCACCGCGAGCGGGGTCCAGCCGAACAGCTGCCGGGTCGGCAAAGCATAGGCCACCACCAGGCCATGGCGGTCGAGCGGGGCGACGGTATAGGTCCATTTGCGGCCGGTGGCATCGGTGACCTCGCGCAGACCTTGCGCGCCGGCGCCGGCGAGACCGGACGGGCGGAACAGGTCCTGGCTCACGGCACGGGAACTGGAGAACAGTTCCCGGCCCGAAGCGTCGAAGACCGCCGCGACTCCTCCCGCCTCCACCGTCGCCTGGCGCAGCATGGTATCGAGCCGTGTGGCGTCGAGGCCCAGGGCCATGGCGCCGTCGAAGCTGCCGTCGCGCGCCCGCCGCGGCTCCAGGACGATGATGATTTCGGTCCGCGTGGCGGCGCTCATCCGGCGCTCGGTGAGAGTCAGGCGTCCGGGTGCCCGGACCAGATCGTCCCACCAGGGCTCGTCGGCTATGGACGCAGGCCCCGAAATGGCGCTGCAGACGACGTTTCCGTCCTTGTCCAGCACCCCCATATTGGACACGAAGGGCAGGCTGAGCGTGGCGCCGTAGAGCGTCGCCTGGCAGCCGTCCCCGGCGGTCCGCACCGCTTCCACGGTCCGCATGGCCTGAAGCACGCTTTCGGCGGACGCGATGATGTTGGCCTGGCTGGAAGCGGCGGACACCGCCAGCTGAAGCAGCCTCTGGCGCGCCTCTTCCTCGGCCCCCTTCAGATGCATCAGGCCCTGGACCATGCTGAGCGTCGCCACCGGGGCGATGGCGAGCAGGGCCACCAGCAGCAGGCGCCGCCGAACGCTATCCAACAGATCACGCGGCTCGGCCGTCAGCGGGAAAATGCTTAAACGCCTGCGGGGATCGACACGCGCCGCTTCCTTTGGCACCAATTCCATCCCCTGCTCCGAACCATCCCGAACGGCCGCACGCCGTATCCGCGGACGCACCTGGGACTGCGGCGCGCGCCGGTTCGACCTATAATGCCCGCGCGAGGGGCAAGTTCCCTTAATTGTAGGGAACTTTTCCCGGCAACCGGCGTTTCCCGCCGTTGGACCCCATCGGCGCTGCAAGCGAGGAATTGCGCATGCCCCACCAGTCGATCGTCAAGCAGCTCCCTTTTCTGCGCCGGTACGCGCGCGCCTTATCCGGAACCCAGCGGGCGGGCGACCTCCTTGTGCAGGAGACCCTCCAGGCGATCCTCGACGGCAAGATCCAGATCAACCCCGGCGCCTCGCCCCGCGTCGCGCTCTATCGCGCGTTCCACGGCGTTTGGCAGCGCCGCACCGGCGCGGCCGGCGACGCGGCGTCGCGTGCGGACGAGCGCCTGCAGGCGCTCGACGTGGGCTCGCGCGTGGCGCTCCTGCTCACCGCCATGGAAGGCTTCACCTATGCGGAGGTGGCGTCGATCCTGTCGACCTCCATCGACGACGTGGAAGCCCAGGTGATCGCGGCGCAGCGGGAGATCGACCGTCAGATCGCCACCCGCGTGCTCATCATCGAGGACGAATGGGTGATCGCGCTCGACCTGAAGACCCTCGTCACCGAGATGGGGCACGAGGTGATCGGCGTCGCCCCGACCCATAAAAAGGCGGTGGAACTGGCGCGCAGCGGCGACTTCGGCCTCGTCCTGGCCGACATCCAGCTCGCCGATGGCTCGTCGGGCATCGACGCGGTGACGGACATCCTGTCGCACTTCAACGTGCCGGTGATCTTCATCACCGCCTTCCCCGACCGGCTGCTGACCGGCGAGCGGCCCGAGCCCACCTATCTGATCACCAAGCCGTTCCTGAGCGAGACGGTGAAGGCGACGGTGGCGCAGGCGCTGTTCTTCCATGAGGCGCGCAGCGAGCCGACCGCGGCCTGAGGCGCCGACAAACCGTCCGCTGGCAGGATCGCTTTGCCGCGCGCGGCGTTATCGCTCAGACATCGCCGTCGGTCATGGTTCGACCGGCCGCGCGATGTCCACCAAGCGGGCGCGGCCCGGACAGGCGTTTCTTTGTCCGGTTCGCGGTCTCTATCGTTCAGGTGGAGGGCGATCGACCGATCAAACGGATCTGTTTGCGGGAATCGCGCTCCAGTTTCGCGGCCGTGCCGGCGCTCCGAAACGAGGCCGCGCCGGAGCCGAACCAGACACAGCGGAGATGCCTCCATGGCCGACAAGCCCTTGACCGCCGACAAACCCCTGGCTGCCGACAAGCCCTTTACCCCGAAGGCCGAGCCCTCCATCGAGGACATCCGCAAGGATCTTGAAACCCTCAAGGAGGACTTCGCCCGCCTCGCCGAGACCCTGACCAAGACGGCGCGGCATACGGCCCGTGGCGCCGCCGGCGGTGCGAGATGGCTGCAAGCGAGGTCTCCGACTGGGCCGAAGATCAATATGTGCAATTGCGCGAGACCATCCGGGCGCAGCCCGTGACCTCTTGCGCCGTCGCTGCCGGACTTGGCCTGGTGCTGGGGCAGATCCTGCTGCGGCGCTGAGGGCTTCGGGCGCGCCGTTCGCCGGCAATGCCGGCGGGCGGCCGCCTCTCGAATCCGGGCCGAGAGGGGCGGGTGACTTCCCTGTCTTTTGGGGCCAGCGGCCAGCAGCCGTGCGCGCTTTCGGAAGGGTGCCCGGACGGGTGGGTTAGTCCGTTATGGTGAAGCCGAGGCCGCGCAGCGCGCCCCGCAGGGTCGCCCCGTCATAGGGCTTGCCTACCAGCGCCACACCCTCCACGCCGCCGAACTCGCCTTCGAGTTCATCCGTGCCGTAGCCGGTGGCGATGATGACGGCGAGGGCGGGACCAGCGCGCGCAGTTCCCGCACCACCGCGTCGCCGCGCATGTCCGGCAGGCCGAGATCCACCACCGCGAGCCGGAACGGTTCGCGTTCCGGCGCTTCCTGAGCGGAGCGTGCATGCGCGAGAGCGGCCGCGCCGTGCGAGGCGACGGTCACCTCGAAGCCGTGGTCTTCCAGGATCTGCTGCGCCACCATGGCGACGAAGGGCTCGTCTTCCACCAGCAGTGCCGCACCGTTCCTGTCGCAGGACTGTTCCAGGATGCCTGTCACCTTCCGCACCAACTCCGCCTGCGTGAAGGGCTTGGTGAGCAGGTTGACGCCCCTCTCCAGCCGGCCCTGTCGCAGCACCGCATTTCTTGCATAACCGGTGGTGAAGAGCACTCGAATTTGCGGCACGGCCTGGCGCAGGCGGTCGGCGAGGCTTGGTCCGTCCATCCCCGTACCGAGCCGAATGTCCGTGAACAGCAGCTCTGGGCGCTGGGATGGCTCCAGACGTTCCACCAGTTCCAGAGCCGCGGCGCCGTCGACCGCCTCGCTGACCTCGTGGCCCGCGGCCTTGAGCACGTCGACGCCGAGCTGCCGGGCCTGCGGGTCGTCCTCCACCACCAGGATGCGCGCCTTGCGCGTCTCGGTGGGGGTGCGCAGATCGGCGTGCTCGCCCTCGTCCACGGGCCGCTCCAGGCGCGGAAGGTAAAGCTTCACCGTCGTGCCGTCGCCCACCTCGCTGTAGATCTTTACATGTCCGCCGGACTGCTTGACGAAGCCGTAGACCTGGCTGAGGCCCAGGCCGGTGCCGTCGCGCGGTCCCTTGGTGGAGAAGAAGGGCTCGAACACCCGCGCCATCACTTCTGCGCTCATGCCCGTGCCGGTATCGCTGACGCAGATCACCACATATTGCCCCGCCGCGACGTCGTGCTGCTCCGCATAGGCCTCGTCGAGATAGGCATTGGCGGTCTCGATGGTGAGCTTGCCGCCGTCGGGCATGGCGTCGCGCGCATTGACGGCGAGGTTGAGCACCGCATTCTCCAGCTGGTTGCGGTCGACTTCCGTGCCCCATAGGCCCCCGGAGAGCACGGTCTCGAGGGTCACACGCTCACCGAGCGCGCTGCGCAGCATCTGCGACATGCCCACCAGAAGCCGGTTCACGTCCGTGGGCTTGGGATCGAGCGGCTGGCGGCGGGAGAAGGCCAGAAGGCGCTGGGTGAGGGTGGCGGCGCGCATGGCGCCCTGGCGGCAATGGTCGAGGAACGTGCGGGCCTGCACGTTGTCGGGCCCGATGCGCCGCTCGGCCGCCTCCAGATTGCCGACGATCACCGTGAGCAGATTGTTGAAATCATGGGCGATGCCGCCGGTGAGCTGGCCTACGGCCTCCATCTTCTGGGCTTGGCGCAACTGCGCCTCCGTGGCGAAGCGCTCCTTCATCTCCCGGCGCAGGCGCTCGTTGGCCTGCGCAAGTTCGGTCGTCCGCTGGGTCACGAGGCGTTCCAGCTCCTCGTGGGATCGCGCCAGCGCCTCGCGGGCCGCAACGATATCCGCGATGTCGGTGCAGCTGCCGTACCAGCGATCGACGCGGCCGTCCTCGTCGCGCACCGGCACCGCACGGCACAGGAACCAGCGATAGGAGCCGTCGGCGGCCCGGAATCGGCATTCCCGGTTGAACGGCTCGCCGCTGGCGATGGAGTCGTTCCAGGCGCCGGTCAACTCGTCCTTCTCGTCCGGATGGACATAGGAGTACCATTCCCCGAAGCCGCCCTCGTCGACGGACGCTCCGGTATATTCCTGCCAGCGATGGTTGTAGTAGTCCCCATGGCCTTGCGGGTCTGCGGTCCACACCATCTTGGGCAAGGCTTCCGCCAAGAGGCGGTATCGGCGCTCGCTGTAGGCGAGGCGCTGCTCCGTCCTCTTGATCTCGGTGATCTCCACCACCGTGGTGCCGACGAAGCGGGTCGCGCCCGACGCGTCCTTGACCGGATAGAAGCTGAACAGCCAATGCCGCTGCACGCCCGGCATAGCCGGGGTCGAGCCGGTAATCTCGACATCCGGCACGATCTCGCCGGTTTCAAAGACCCGGTCGACGAGCGGCGCGGTGCGCTCGGACAGCCCCGGCATCAGCTCGGCCATCGTCCGGCCCACATGGGCCTCGCGCGGGATCCCGCCCATGCGGGCAAGCGTGTCGTTGACCTGGTGGATGCGGCGCTGGCGGTCGAAGAAGGCGAAGCCGAGCGGCGCGTTGGCGAGCAGCGATTCGAGTGTCGCGAGCGTGGCCTCATTCTCCCGCGCGGCGTCGGCGAGGGACAATCGGGTCCGTTCGAGGTTGATCACGCTCGCGCGCAGCAGCGCGGCGATCAGGCAGCAGGCGAGACCATTGATGGTGAAGGACGCCAGGGAGACGCTCGCGCCGGTTAAATCGGTGCCGGCCGGGGCCATCCAGGGGATGAACGAGGCGTTGGCGGCAAGCGCAAGCGCGAGCCCGAACAGGCCGACCCGCAGTCCACCCACCAGCGCGACCAGCAGCACCGCCGGAATCTGCAGCAGGAAGGGGGCGTAGTCGCGCAGCGCGTAGGAGGACAGCGCGCGCAGGGCGAACGCGGCGGCGATCACCAACACCGCAAAGGCTAGTCGCCAGGCGAGGGAACGAGGTTGCGCCAGAAAACGCATGGATGACGCGACAGGTCCCCAATCCGGCCCACCCATTCCTGCTCCCGCTCCCTCTTCCGCGACCCATGCACCATGGCCATGATCAGCAAGACTTTTCAATCGGGAACCGCTCGCCGGCGCCGGTGCGCGCGCAGTCGATGGAGGATCGTCAAGCGGGGGGCAGTGCCGCCGGGGTCTGGAGGTCGACACGGTCGGAGGGGCGGGGACGGGCGCCTGAGCGCCCGTCCCCTCTTTCGTCAGCGCGCCGCGGGGGCCGGCTGGGCCGGCGTGCGGGCGGCGTTGTTGGCGCGCGGGTTCTCGAGCTCCTTGAACTCCGGCGCCGCCTTCAGCTCGTCCTTGGTCTTGCGGACCACGACGTGATCGGACGTGTCGGGGCCGCGCACCATCTCGATCATCTGGAACGGCACCGCGACATCCTTCTCGCCGATGCCCAGGAAGCCGCCGACGCCGATCACGGCGCCAACCACGCGGCCGTCGCGGGCCAGCACCACGTCGTTGATCTCGCCGATCGACTCGTTGGCGGCGCCGCGGACGGACATGCCGATGAGGTTGCTCGCCAGCATCTGATCGGCGCTCTGCATGCCGATGAAGCTGGCCGTCGGCGCCATGGTGGACGAAGCGGGCGCGGTGGCGGCGGGCGCCGTGGTGGTCGGAGCCGTCTGCTGGGCGATGGCGGCCGACGCAAGCAGAGACGCAGCAGCCACAGTCAAGAACTTGATGCTTTTCATATCATCCTCCGATCCATTGGTTTGCGGGCAGATGTCGTGGCGCAGGGAAAATATTGTTCCCAGAATGCCCAACGCGATATTCTGCGGATCGAAGGCCGAGAACATCGCGATTGGCGTCTGGAAACGATATTTTTCCTTGTGCCCACGCTCTACTGTTCAAACGTGGATCGCGCGATGAGGTTCCCCGAAAAGTCCCGCGCCGCGGGCAGTTCCGTGCGGGCGGGGCCGGGGCTTGTGCGGCGATCCCGCCCGTGGCAACAGACGGCCGCCTCGGGTGCGGCCGGCGCGCCTTTCGGCGCCCGACCTTGCGGCCGCGGCAACGCTCCCCAGATGAGTCCGGTCTTCCAGAGCAGGAGCCGCCCGCCCCATGTTCCGCGCACTTTCCGACTTCATCACCGAGATCACGGGCGGCGAGCGCGAGGTCGTGGCGTTTGCCGACGGCGATTATCGCCTCGCGGCGGCGGCCCTCCTGGTGCATGTGATGTCGATCGACGGCGCCGTGACCCAGGACGAGCAGGCGATCCTCAAGGATATCCTTGCGCGTCGCTTCGACCTCTCGCCCGAGGACACCGAGGCGCTGCTGGCCTTGGCCATTGCCAAGGACGCCGAAGCGGTCGATCTTTATGCTTTCACGAGCGTGCTCAACCGCGCGCTCGACGACGAGGGCCGGCGCCGCATCGTCGAGATGATGTTCGAGGTCGCCTATGCCGATGGCGGCCTGAGCGAGTTCGAGGACAATCTCGTCTGGCGCGCCGCAGAGCTGCTGAACGTGGGATCGCGCGATCGCACCCGCATCCGGCGCGAGGTCCGCGACGAGACGGAAGGGGACGGTGAGCAACAGGACTAGGCCGCCCAAGGTGCCCTCAGACAATGGAACGCCCGCAGGCGCGGACCCTTGCGCCTGCGCCGGCGAGGCCGGCACCATCCTCGTCATCGTTCATCAGGCCCATTCCACGCCGGGCCGCATCGGCCAGCGCCTCTCGGTGAGCGGCTATGGGCTCGACGTCCGCCGGCCGGCGCTGGGCGATCCGCTCCCGGCCGACCTCGCGGGCTATGCCGGGGTGGTGATCTTCGGCGGCCCCATGAGCGCCAACGACAGCCACGCTTATATCCGCGAGGAGACCGACTTTTCGGCCCGCGTGCTGGCGGAGGGACGTCCGCTGCTTGGCATCTGCCTCGGCGCTCAGATCATGGCGCGCGCGCTCGGCGCGCGCGTCGCGCCGCACGCGGAGGGCGTGTGCGAGATCGGCTATTACCCGCTCGCTGCCACCGAGGCGGGCAGGGCGCTGCTGGACTGGCCGAGCCATGTCTACCACTGGCATTCGGAAGGCTTCGACCTGCCGGCGGGCGCCGAGCTTCTGGCCACGGGCGAGACCTTTCCCCACCAGGCGTTCCGCTACGGCCGCAATGCGTTCGCGCTGCAGTTCCACCCCGAGGTCACGCGCGAGATGATGTCGGTGTGGATCGTGCGCGGCGCCCACCGCTTCGGCCTGCCGGGCGCCCAGGCGGGGGAGACGCATCTGGCGGGATGGGAGCGCTATGACGGGGCCGTCGACCGCTGGCTCGACCGCTTCCTCGAAACCTGGCTGGGCGACGCGCCCGCAGGCGGGGCCTCCGGAAGGCGATAAGCGCTCTATTGCAATTTGCAAAATGCAAATGCGAATTGCGAGTCGCCCGGGGCGCCTTTCCATATATTGAAGAATTTCTCGCGCCGATCACCACATATGGTAGCGGGCCGTGGCCGCGCTCTTGCTGGTCTGCTTGATGCCGGCTGTCAGGTTCACGCGTCGCCGGCCTCCGATCGGGGCGCCCGCCGCTGGCTGGCGCCCCGCTTCGTTTGCGCCGCCTGCCGCGCGCGATCCCGGCCCCGCGCGGCGGATTCGCTGCAATGCAAAAAGGCGCGTGCCTTTGCGCGGCGGACGCAGTAAAGTGCGCCATCGCGCCTGGCGGTATCAAAATAGTTACGCACGGGAAGTTTTCGGCATTTTCCCGCGGCGGGCCTCATCAAGGTCACAACGACCACTCGCCCTGTCGTCAGATCGAGGCCGGCTTGCTTTCTCGCCCGGTGTCCGGGCGCGGCCGGTCCGCCCCATGAGGGAGGATGCAGCGATGGACGCGCGCGCGCCTTTGCCGCCGATCCGGGGGATCGGCTATTCGATCCGTGCCACGTCGCCGGAGTTCGAAGATCTTGGTGCCAAGCTCGACGAGGCGGAGCGCCTCGGCGTGGATTTCGTCGAGCTGCCGCTGTTCGCCTGGACCCTCGTGGTCGGCGGGCGGGTTCTGAGCGAGCGGGTCGCCCGCCTCGTGTCGGCGACCCGGACGCGGCCCCTCGCCTTCACCGCCCACGGTCCGCTGGCAATCAACCTGATGGACGCCAAGGAGCGCCTGCCGCGCCACGTGGCGCTCCTCGACGCGGCCATCGCCATCGCCGGCGAGGTGGGGGCGGTGAACCTCGTCATCCACACCGGCTGCGTGCGCGGCGATGACGACGTCGAACTGGCCTATGTGCGCCAACGCGACGCCCTCGCGGCGGCTGGCGACAAGGCGGCCGCAGCCGGCGTGACGCTGTGCGTGGAGAACGTGTTCCGCTTCGAGCCCATGCGCGAGACGGCGTTGCCGGGCCGGCTCGCCGTGGAGCTCGACGCCATCGGCCATCCGCACGTCCGCGCCACCCTCGACGTGAGCCATGCGCTCCTGCGCTGCAACGACGCCCGCGTCGACTTCATGAAGGAGATCGCGGCGCTGGCACCGTTCGCCCGGCACCTGCATGTGCATGACAGCTTCGGCCGCCCGGTCGAGAGCTGGGCCATCGACGAGGCCGAGCGCGCGGCCCTCGGCGAGGGGCGACCTCCATCTGCCGCTCGGCTGGGGCGGCATCGACTGGGACACGGTCGCGGGCGCCTGCCGGTTCCGCCCGGGACGTGGTCAATCTCGAACTCCACCGCCGCTATTGGGCCGAGCTTCCGGGCCAGGTGGCGCTGCTTCGCACGTTCGCCGGCAAGCTTGCGCCGCCCCCCATCCCGTCTGACGTTGCGCGCCACCGGAGGCGCGCCTTGCCGATTCAGCCACGCCCGCAGATGGTGTAGAGGAGGCGTTCGGCCGACCGTGACGGCGGAACGCGCCCTGCGGCAGGATCGGCATGGAGAATGACATGTGGCTCGATGCCCCACGGCCCGCGGTTCCGACGCGGCCCGTCCGCTTCCTCGCCGTGATCGCCTTTGTGCTCATGCCCGCCTTTGGGTCGGCACAGGCCCAGGCTCCGGCCGGGACTCCCGCGCCGGCACCGCCCGCCCGCGAAGGCCTGACGGCCCCGCCGCTGGTGAATCCCAAGGGGGTCGAGAGCGTCCCGGTCATCCCCCGCGGCGACGCATTCGCGGCCGAGGAGATCGAACTCGCCGCGGTGCCGGTTCTGATCGTTTCCGGAACGGCAAGCTGGGACGACGCCTATGATGCCTTGGTCGGAGCGGCCAAAACGGGCGAGGCGGAACTGTCCAGCCTCGGGCTCACGCGGTCGGGCGACGTGGTGATGGTGGTCTATACCGAGAGCGACGACCGCGGCTTCTCCTATGAGGTGCAGCTTCCGTTCTCCGGCGCCACCGCCCGCAAGCCGTCCGGCACCGTGAAGCTGGGCGCCTCCCAGGCGGGCAAGGTGTTGAAATTCAGCCATTCCGGCACGTTCGCGGACATGGACAACACCTACGAGCTGATCTTCAACTATCTCGATATGAAGAACCTGACAGCCGGCGACTTCTATATCGAGCGCTACCGCACCGACCTGCTCACCGCCGCGCCGGAGGCGCTGGAGATCGACATCCTCGTTCCTGTGCAGTGACGGCGGGTGCGGCGCGGGGCCGCTTCCCTCCGGCGCACGAATCCTCTTCACTGGTGCGCGATCCCCTTAGCTTGGGGGCGCGGATGCGGCTGCATCCGCCGAAGGGTCGAGACTGGGTTCGCGGAGGCGACAATGCCGCGGCTGTTTACCGCCATCGAGATTCCGCGCGAGGTCGGGACGCAATTGTCCGTGCTGCGCGGCGGCATCTCCGGCGCCCGCTGGATCGATCCTGAGAACTACCATGTCACTCTGCGCTTCGTCGGCGACGTGGACGACGCGCTCGGCCGGGACATCATGCTGATGCTGGGCCAGGTGCGCCGTCCGGCCTTCGACGTGACGCTGGACGGCGTCGACCAGTTCGGCGGCCACAAGCCGCGCGCCGTGTTCGCGGCGGTGAAGGCCAATCCCGCCTTGAGCGAGCTGCAGGCCGAGCACGAGCGGCTGATGCAGCGCCTGGGCCTCGGCGCCGAGGGCCGCAACTTCAAGCCGCATGTGACGCTGGCGCGGCTGCGCGACGCCTCGACCCGCCAGGTGGCCGACTATCTGGCGGCGCGCGGGCCCTATCGCAGTTCCCCCTTCCACGTACCGCGCTTCGTGCTCTTCTCCTCCCGCGACAGCGTCGGCGCGGCCCCTACGTCGTCGAAGCCGCGTATCCTTGATCTGAGGCGCGCCGTCCCCGGCCGACCTTGCGCCGGGGCGAAAGGTCCCCATCTGGAATCCATGGAGCCGGGCGCGCTTGCCCGACCAGCGAAAGGACGGGTGGACGGGGATGGACTGGAGTTCACTTTCGGGTGTCGACGGCGCCCGCGCGGCGCGCGACGAACGGCGGGTGCGCTCGGGTTTCTGGGACAAGCTGCGGCGCAATGCGAGCTTCATCCCCTTCGCCGAGGAGGCGGTCGCCGCCTATTACGCCGCCTTCGACAAGGGCACGCCGCTGCGGGTGCGGGCGACGCTGCTCGGCGCGCTGGCCTATTTCGTGCTGCCGTTCGACGTGGCGCCCGATCTTCTGCCGCTGGTGGGTTTCGGCGACGACGCGGCGGTGCTGATGGGCGCGCTGCGGCTGCTGTCGGCCCATATCCGACCGCACCACCATGCCGCCGCGCGGGCCGCCTTGGCTGAATTGCGCGCGCCGGATGCGGCCGAGGGTGCTACCGCCCGGTCGTGAGCACGACCTTGCCCTTGACGCGGCGGCCCGCAATCTCAGCCAGGGCGGCCGCGCAGTCCGACAGCGGAAAGGTGGCGTCGACGTGCGCGGAGATGCGCCCGTCGCGGCCATAGACCATCAGCTCGGCGATCGCGTCGCGCAGCCAGATCGGCGTGCCCCGTGCCTTGGCGCCGAAATCCACGCCGCGGGCATCGCAATTCTTCAGCAGCAGCAGGTTGAGCGGGATCTTCGGAATCTGGCCCGAGGCGAAGCCGATCACCAGGAAGCGCCCGAGCGGCCCGAGCGCCCGCAGCGCCTGCTCCGCAAGTTCGCCGCCGACCGGATCGTACACGACGTCGATGCCTTGGCCCGCGGCGAACGCCTTCAGGCCGGCCTTGAGGTCCTCGGCGCTGTAGTCGAGCCCCGCCGCGGCGCCGTGCGCCTGCGCGAACGCGACCTTTTCGGGCGAGGAGGCGCAGGCGATGATGCGGGCGCCGAAGATGGCGCCGATCTCCACCGCCGCGAGCCCCACGCCGCCGGAGGCGCCGAGCACCGCCAGCGTCTCGCCGGCCTTCAGCGCGCCGCGATCGCGCAGCGCGTAGAGCGCGGTGCCATAGGTGACCGGCAGGGCGGCGGCCTTCACGAGATCGAAATCGGCCGGCACCCGCGCCAGACGCTCGGCCGCCACCACCAGCTTCTCCCGCGCCGCGCCGTAGGACACGTAGCCGCACACGCGGTCGCCGATGGCGAAGCCGTCGGTCTCGTCGCCTAGCGCGCTCACATGACCGGCGAATTCCGCTCCCGGCGAGAAGGGAACCGGCGGCTTCAGCTGGTAGAGGTCCTTCAGCATCAGGGTGTCGAAGAAATTGAGTCCGACCGCCGCCACGTCCACCACCACCTCGCCGAGGCCCGGAACCGGATCGGGCAGGTCGGCCATCGCAAGACTCTCCGGCGAACCGAGGCGGGTGCAAAGTACGGCTCTCATCGTTCCTCCCGGCCGATCTCGGCGGCCATCCGGTGCTCCGGAAACGCTGTGTTAACCCAGGACGCCCGATCACTGAGGGGACCTGCCGATCCGCCTGCGCCGCAGGCTGATCGGGTCGATGCGGTTTCTAACATTAAGTTAGGGAGCGATTCACCAATCAAGCCGATTTCCGGGTGTTCCGATCGCGCTCTCGGCTGCCCGAGGTGCGTTTCCGGCCTTCCGGACAAGGGTAACTTTCTTGGGGAATGGCCCCGCCCAAGGCCACTCAAGAGAAAAAGACCAGCGTATACAATGACTTGTACGTCAACCGACAATATCGTGCGTGGCGGCGGCATTGAGCCGGCAGCCCGCAATGGTCTAAACAGGCGCCGGCGCGCAGGTCATTTTTTTGACTGTGTCCGTCGCTAGAGCACGCGCCGCACGGCTTGCATTGCCAGCCGAGCGGATAACGCGTTCTCTATCTTCAAGGTGGTGCGCTCAGGGCAAATCGAGGGCGGTTTGCACTAATCGCGATCCAGGGCGGCACACCGACGCTAGACCTTTTCATCCAGACCGGTACGATTCAGCAAAAGGAGAAGCCATGGCCCATCGTCGTATCCATCCGACGCTCCTCGGCGTTTTCCTCGCCAGCCTCGTCGTCGCCCCGAGCATGGCGCTAGCACAGGCACAGTCCAAGGCGGTTGCCCAGTTCGGCGACTGGGCGGTTCACGCCTCAACCAGCGGTCCCAAGGTGTGCTACGCCACCAGCCAGCCGAAGCAGCGTTTGCCCGAAGGCCTGAACCGCGACCCCGCCTTCATGTTCATCTCGACCCGGCCGAGTCAGAACGTGAAGGAGGAAGTCAGCATCACGGTCGGCTTTCCGCTCCGGGACAAGAGCACGGTGACGGTCACGGTGGGCAACACCAAGTTCGAGCTCTACACGCAGGACCAGGGCGCCTGGGTGCGCAACGCGGCGGACGAGGCGAAACTCGTGGATGCCATGCGCAAGGGGCGCGACGTCACCGTCGTCAGCACGTCGGCGCGCGGCAACGAGACCACCGACAAATATTCGCTCACCGGCATCTCCCAGGCGCTCGACCGGGCGGCCCAGGAATGCAAGTGACGCTGCCCGCGGCCTGACCTGCCGATAGCCGATCGGGACGGGAGCCGGTTTGGACGTCCGCGGGCCTCCCGCGTCAGTCGGGAGCCCGCGCGGCCAGCTGCTCGAAATCGATGGCGTGGCCGGCGCGGTCGCGCTTCGACGCGAGGTAGCGCACGTTTTCGAGCGTGGGGCGCCCGAGCACCCGCTGCTCCGCCACCACGTCCAGCCCGGCCCGCTTGAGCGCCTCCACCTTCAGTGGATTGTTGGTGTGGAGGCGGACGGCGCAAACGCCGAGCTGCCGCAGCATCTCGGCGGCGAATTCGAAGCGGCGCTGGTCGAGGCCGAAGCCCAGGGCGGCATCGGCGTCGTAGGTGTCGAAGCCCTGCGCCTGCAGGTCATAGGCGCGGATCTTGTTGGCAATGCCGTTGCCGCGGCCTTCCTGGTCGAGATAGAGCAGGATGCCTCCGTCCTCGGCCGCCATGCGCGCGACGGTGTCGCGCAGCTGGTCGCCGCAATCGCATTTCAGCGAGCCGAACAGATCGCCGGTCAGGCAGGCGGAGTGCAGGCGCACCGCCACCGGCCGGGCCGGGTCCGGCGCGCCCACCACCACCGCCACCTGATCGCGCAGGCCCTCGCCGCCGCGGAACACGACGAACTCGCACTCCCGCGCGCCTTCCAGCGGCACCCGCGCGCGCCCGATGATGCGCAGGCTGGCCGCCTGTTCCCGGCGGAAGCGCGCCACACTCTCCGCCGTCACGGCCACCGCGCCCGGCACGTCGTGCCGACGAACGGGCAGCACGATCGCCGCGGGCAGCACCAGCGCAAGGGCCAGAATGTCCAAGGCCGCGAGGTCCGCCGGCGAAGCGCTCGCCACCGGCGCGTCGATGCGGGCGTCCAGGCCGACGCAAGCTGTTCCACCCGCGCGGCATCGAGCACCGGCAGGGCGACCGACCCGGCCACGGCG
>NZ_JBNFNU010000031.1:0-21787 GCF_057364445.1 Xanthobacter sp. BG11Y11_SDJG | reverse complement strand
TCCCGCTGCGTGTGAAGGCGACCGGCGGCGCGGCGGCATCGGCATGCGTAGGGTGGACGCTCCCGCAGACCTCGCGCCGCCGTGGCGCCGCGCCCGCGAGCAGGCGGCCCGCAGCTTCGGCGACGACGGCGTCTATCTCGAACATTTCGTCGCCGCCGCGCGCCATGTGGAGGTGCAGGTTTTCGGCACCGCGCCGGGCCGCGAGATCGCCTTCCCGGAGCGCGACTGCTCGGTGCAGCGGCGCTTCCAGAAGGTGATCGAGGAGAGCCCCGCGGCGAACCTGCCGGGCGGCGTCGCGCGGGGGCTGAGGGATGCGGCCGCACGGCTTGCGGAGCGGGTCGGGTATCTCGGCGCGGGCACAGTGGAGTTCATCGTCGATGCCGCGACCGGCCGCTTCTATTTCCTGGAGATGAACACCCGCATCCAGGTGGAGCACCCGGTGACGGAGATGGTGACGGGGCTCGACCTCGTGGCGCTGCAACTGCGCCAGGCGGCGGGCGAGGACCTTTCGACGGCGATCTCCGATGCGCCGCAGGCGGATGGCCACGCCATCGAGGCCCGGATCTATGCGGAAGCGCCCGAACGCGGCTTCCTGCCCACGCCCGGACGGCTGGCGCGGCTCGATCTTCCGTCGTCCAAGGACGGCGTGCGTATCGATGCCGGGGTGCGGGCCGGCGACGAGATCACGCCGTTCTACGATCCCATGATCGCCAAGGTGATCGCCTGGGGCGCCGACCGGGAGGCGGCGCGCCGCCGCCTCGACGAGGCTCTGGCCGCGACGTGTATCGATGGCGTGGGGTGCAATCTCGCCTTCGTCCGCGCGGCGCTCGCCCATCCGGACTTCCGCGATGGCACCGCCACGACCGATTTCATCGCCCGCAACGGGCCGGCGCTTCTGTCCGCACTGCCGAAGAACACCGTGCCCGCTTGAACGGCGTCCCGACGGCCGCCCGACGGTCCGGCATGTCCGGATTAATACCACCGCTCTAAGTATCAATCGGGACAAATTGTATTGATCTGGATCAAGGCTTTGATATAGTTCGAGCCAACGAAGATGCGACCGGCACAGCCGGCGCACCCGGGAGGGACCGATGGGATTGGCGCGCAGGATCCTCGATCCGATAGCGAATGTGCTGCTGCTCGCCGCCGGCGTGAGCATCGTGCTGATGATGCTGATCGTCGTCGGCGACGCCGGCATGCGCGGCCTGTTCAACGGCACCCTGCCCGGCAGCCAGGAACTGACAGCCAACTACTTCATGGTCGCGGTCACATTCCTGCCGCTCGCCTGCGTGCAGCGCGAGAAGGGGCACGTCATCATCGAGCTGTTCACCGGCTGGCTGCCGCCGCGGATCGTGGCGTCGCTGGACGCGGTGGTCTATCTCGCCTGCGCCGCCGGAACGCTCGTGTTCTGCTACGCGACCTATTTCAAGGCCCTCGCCATGACGCGGGCCGGCGAATACGCGGTCGGCACGGTCATCGTCACCATCTGGCCGACGCGCTGGCTGGTGGTGGCCGGCGCGCTGGTGCTCGCGCTCTATCTCCTGCTCAACGCCGCGGAGGAAGCGCGTGCCGCCGTCTCCGGCAAGCCGGCTCCGGGCGGCGCCCGCCATGGCCACGCCCTCGACGTCGACTGACGCCGCGACCCCCGCCGCCTTTCCTCGAACCGACGTCCTCAAGGGCAAACCATGTCATCGATCACCGTCGGCATTCTCGCGATCGCCATCCTGCTGCTGATGCTGGCCGTGCGCGTGCCGATCGCCTTCGCGCTGGCCTCGGTGTCGGTGGTGGGCATGCTGGTGATCCGCGGACCGGCCGCGGCGCTGAGCGTGCTCGCCGAGCAGCCCTACAACTTCATCGCCCACTGGTCGCTGTCGGCGGTCCCCATGTTCATCCTCATGGGAACCGTTGCCTATCACGGCGGCCTCACCCAGAGCCTCTACAGGGCGGCGCGATTGTGGCTGAGCGCCCTGCCGGGCGGCCTCGCGGTGGCGAGCACCGCCGCCTGCGCCATGTTCGCCGCCGCCTCGGGCTCCAGCGTCGCCACCGCGTCGGCCATGGGGCGCATCGCGATCCCGGAGATGCTGCGCTACCGCTACGACCCCGGACTCGCCACCGGCGCGGTCGCGGCCGCCGGCACGCTCGGCTCGCTCATTCCGCCCAGCATCCTCATGGTGCTCTACGCCATCTTCGCCGAGGTCTCGGTGAGCCAGGCGCTGGTGGCCGGCATCATCCCCGGCATCCTCTCGGCGATCATGTTCGCGACCATGATCGCGATCCGCTGCAAGCTGAACCCCGCTTTGGCCCCGCCGGTCGAGGAGAGGGTGAGCTGGGCCGACCGCTGGTCCGTGCTCGCGGAGGTGTGGCCGCTTCCGGTGCTGGTGCTGGCGGTGATCGGAAGCATGTATGTGGGCGTCTTCACCGCCACCGAGGCCGCCGCCGGCGGCGCGCTGATGACCTTCGTCATCGTCGCCTTGCGCGGCAGCCTGAACTGGAAGGTCATCAAGGAATCGGTGGTGGAATCGGTGAACTCCACCGCCACCATCCTGTTCATCGCACTCGGCGGCTTCCTGCTCTCGCGCTTCATGGCGGTGTCCGGCCTGCCGGCCTATGTGGCTCACGTGGTCGACGGCATGGAGCTGCACTGGCTCTCCATCATCATCGGCGCCTCGGTGGTCTACATCATCCTCGGCATGTTCCTGGATTCTATCGGCATCATGCTGCTCACCCTGCCGATCATGCTGCCGGTGCTGGAGGCCGCGCGCCTCGACCTCATCTGGTTCGGCGTTCTGGTCATCAAGTATCTGGAGATCGGGCTCGTGACGCCGCCGGTGGGCCTGAACGTCTTCGTCATCAAGAGCGTGGTCGGAAGAACAGTGCCGCTGGAGGTCATCTTCAAGGGCGTGATGTGGTTCATTCTCACCGACATCATCACGCTGACCCTGCTGATCGCCTTCCCGCAAATCTCGCTGTTCCTGCCGAGCATCATGAAGTGAAGAAAACAAAACTGGGAGGACCCAAGATGAGACGCGCACTCCTCGCTGCCGGACTGGCGGCAGCCTGCGGCACCGCTCCGTTGCTTGCGGCGCCGGCCCTGGCGGCCGATCCGGTCAAGATCGTCTACGCCAACTACCTGAACCCCAAGCACATCACCAACCCGGTCCTGGTGCGCTACTTCCAGGACGTGGAGCGCGATTCCAAGGGCACGCTCAAGTTCGAGTATCACTTCGGGTCGTCCCTGCTGTCGGGCAAGGACATTCCGGGCGGCGTGCGCGACGGCATCGCCGACGCCGGCTATTTCGTCGGCGCCTACATCCCCACCGAAATGCCGGTGGACAACTTCCTCGCGGAGTTCAGCCTGCTCAACGACGAGCCCCTCGTCATGACGGCGGTTCTGAACGAACTGGAGCTGTTCAACTGCCCGCAGTGCACCGAGGAATTCAAGAAGTTCAACACCCGCTTCCTCGCCACCTATGCGCTGACGCCCTATGTCTACCACTGCCGCACCGAGCTGAAGAAGCTCTCCGACTTCAAGGGCAAGCGCGTGCGCGGCATCTCCGCTTACGCCGACCTCGCCCGCGCGCTCGGCGCGGTGCCGGTGAACGTGAGCCCGGACGAGGCCTATGAGGCGCTCGACCGCGGCATCATCGACTGCGCGCTCCATTCGATCGCCGCCCAGAAGGCGCGCTCCTATGGCGAGGCGGCGAAGTTCGTGCTGCTCGATCCCCTCGGCGGCTTCCTCGGCGCGGCCCTCTTCGACCTGCGCATCGACAAGTGGAACGCGCTCAGCGTCGACCAGCGCAAGGCGATCGTCCAGAACCTGCCCCAGCTCGTCACCGACTCGATCTTCAACTACATCCGCGAGGATGAGGAGGTCGTGACGGAGTACACGAAGAAGGGCACCAAGTTCTACAAGGGCGACGCCGAGTTCGGCGCCTTCATCCAGGACTTCGCCAAGAAATACACCGCCACGGCGGTGGAGAAGGGTGCCAAGGTCGGCGTCAAGGATCCCGCGAAGATCGCCGCCGAGCTGACCCGCCTCGCCGACAAGTGGCGCGGCCTGCTGGAGAAGAACGGCCGCGACCCGGCGACGTTCAAGCGCCTCCTGTGGGAGGAGATCTACTCCAAGGTCGACGTGCAGAACCCCATCAAGTGACGCGGTGAAGCGTGCCGCGGGGCCACTTACGTCCCGCGGCACGCCTGCCGGCACCCCGCCCGGGTGCCCGGCTGGAGGCAATGATGGTCCGTGACGAAAGGCTGCGCGTCGAGGACGCGGACGGCGTAAGGTGGCTTGTTCTTGACCGCCCCGAGGCTCGCAACGCGCTCGACGGCGCCCTCGTCGCCGCGCTCGCGGAGGCGATCGCTGCGGCCGGTGCCGATCCCGCAGTCCGCGTGGTGGTGCTGGCCGGGACCGGCGCAGGATTTTCCGCCGGCGCCGACCTCAAGGAGACGGCGCGCATCACCGATGCCGCCGAGGCGGCCGCCCATGCGCACCGCATGCGGCTTCTGCTCGACGCTCCAAGCGAGATCGACACGCCGGTGATCGCGCAGGTGCACGGCTTCGCGCTCGGCGCCGGCTGCGCGCTGGCGCTCGCCTGCGACGTGGTGGTGTGCACCGCCGATGCGCGGCTCGGGTTTCCCGAGATGCGCCACGCCGTGGTGCCCGCGCTGGTGGTGCCCGGCATCGTGCGGCGGGCCGGCCCCCTGGTGGCGTTCGACCTTCTGGCCAACGGGCGAATCTTTTCGGCCGCGCAGTCGGAAATTCCAGGCCTCGTGGTGCTGCCGGAGGGCGCGGATGCCGCATCGGACGTCGCCCGCCGGGCGGCGGAACTTGCCGCCCACCCGCCGGAGCTGCTCGCCGCGGTCAAGCGCATGGTGCGCACCAGCGACCGGTCCGACCAGGCCAGCGCCATGGACGCGGCCGAGCGGGTGAATGTGGAGAACCGCCTCAGGCGGGCGCGGACGACGCGGCAGAACGGGGAAATGGACGAGATGAGGTTTCACGAGGTCGGCGACCGCGAGCCGGTCATCATCGATGCCATCCGCACGCCGGTGGGGCGCCGCGACGGCACCCTGCGCGACTGGCATGCGGCGGCCCTGCTCGGCCACGTCTTCACCCGCCTCCTGGCGCGCACCGGCCTCGATCCGGTGCAGGTGGACGACGTGGTGGCCGGCTGCGCCACCCAGGTCGGCATGCAGGCCGGCAACGTGGCGCGCACGGCGCTGCTCATGGCCGGCATGCCCGTGACCGTTCCCGGCACCACGGTGCAGCGCGCGTGCGGCTCGTCCCAGCAGGCGGTGCATTTCGCCGACACCCTGATCCGCTCGAACGTCTGCGACGTGGTGGTGGCCGGCGGGGTCGAGATCATGTCCGCCACCCGCGGCGGCAATGACGACACGCGCTACGGGTCACGCTATCCGAAGGAGCTGGTGGAGCGCTTCTCCATGCCCAGCATGGGCGAGGCGGCCGAGCGCATCGCCGAACGCTGGAGCCTCGACCGCGCCTATCTGGACGAGATCTCGTCGAGAGCCACCGCCGCGCCGCCGCGGCGCAGGAGGCGGGCCGATTCGCCGCCGACATGATCCCGATCGAGGGCGCCGACGGCGTGACGCTGGCGCATGACGAGGGGATGCGGCCGGGGTCGAGCGTGGAGAAGCTCGCCACGCTGAAGCCCTCCTTCCGGCCCGACGGCCGGGTCACGGCGGGCAATGCCAGCCAGGTGTCCGACGGCGCCGCCGCGCTCCTCTTGATGAGCGCCGGCAAGGCGCGCGCTTTGGGGCTCACGCCCCGCGCCCGGCTCCATGCGCAGCTGGTGGTGGGCGTCGATCCCGAAATCATGCTGACCGGGCCGATTCCGGCCACCCGCGGCATCCTCGCCCGCGCCGGGATGGCGCTGGGCGACATCGACCTGTTCGAGATCAACGAGGCGTTTGCTTCGGTGCTGGGGGCCTGGATCAAGGAGCTCGAGCCCGACCTCTCGCGCGTCAACGTGAATGGCGGCGCCATCGCCATGGGCCATCCGCTGGGCTCGACCGGCGCGCGGCTGATGACGCTGCTGATCGGCGAGCTGGAACGGCGCGGCGGTCGCTTCGGCCTGCAGTCCATGTGCTGCGGCGGCGGCCTCGGCACCGCGACCATCATCGAGCGCATCGAGCCCTGACAGCGTCCCGCGCCGGCCCGCCGGCCTCCACGCTCGACCGGGGCGGGCAGACGCAGCCGACCCTCACAGGACGGCCGCGCCTCCCCCGCTCAGGTCGCCGCCATCGCCCTCGGCTGGGTTGCCGCGAGCCGGCCGGCGAGGGTCTCCGTGAGTTGCGAGGGGGTGTCCACCACGGTGATCCCCGCCGCCTCCAGCGCCGCGCGCTTGGCCGGATAGCCGCCGGCGCTGCCGGTGACGATGGCGCCGGCATGCCCCATCTTCTTGCCGGGCGGCGAGGCGCGCCCGGCGATGAAGGCCACCACCGGCTTCTGCATGCCGGCGGCATATTCGGCCGCCTTCTCCTCCATGGCGCCGCCGATCTCGCCCACCATCACCACCGCGTCGGTGCCCGGATCCTTGTCGAGCGCCTGGAGCGCGTCGCGGGTGGTGGTGCCGATCATGGGATCGCCGCCGATGCCGAGGAAGGCCGACTGGCCGAGCCCGGCGCGGGTCAGGTTGAGGCACACCAGCGTGCCGAGGCTGCCGCTGCGCGAGATCACGCCGATGCGCCCCGGACGGAAGATGTTCGGGTTGTGGCCCGGCATGATGCCGACGAAGCCTTCGCCCGGCGTCACCAGCCCGGCGGTGTTGGGGCCGACGATGCGGGTGCCGCTGCGCGCGGCGGCGCGGTGCATGGCCATCACGTCGTGCGCCGGGATGTGCTCGGTGAGCACCACCAGCAGCCCCGCGCCCGCATCGATGGCGTCGAGCGCGGCATCGCGCGCCGCCGCCGGCGGGATGAACATCACCGCCACGTCGAACGGCTGGGCCCGCGCCGCTTCGCGCGCGCTGGCGAACAGCGGCACGCCGAGATGGGTCTCGCCGGCCCGCTTCGGATTGACCCCGGCGACGATGCGGGTGCCCTGCCCCATCATCTTCTCGGCCCAGAACGAGCCCTGCTTGCCGGTGAGGCCCTGGACGAGCACGCGGTGGTGCTTGCGAAAGATGATCATCGGGCTGCCTCCACCGCGGCCTTCACCGCGTCTTCCATGAAATCGAACGGCTCGATGCCGAGGCGCTCGCGCACCAGGCGCACCGCCTCGTCCTCGCCGGTGCCGTGGATCGAGAAATAGACCGGCAGCGTCGGCCGCAGGGTCTCCCAGGCCTTCACCACACCCTCGGCCATCACGTCGGTGCGCGCGAAGGCGCCGCAGAAGTTCACCACCAGGCTTTTCACGCCGGGATTGGAGAGCACCAAATCGAGCGCGGTCTCCGCCTTGGTGTAGGCCTCGCCGCCGATCTCCAGGAAATTGGCGGGCCGGCCGCCGAAATGGGCGATCGCGTCCATGGTGGTCATGGTCAGCCCGGCGCCGTTGGCGAGCACGCCCACGTTTCCGTCCAGCTGGATGAACTTCAGCCCGGCGGCGGCGGCGCGCCGCTCCAGCTCGGTGGCGGCCCGCTCGCCGCCGCGCCAGCCAGTTCCGGCTGGCGGAAGGCGGCGGAATCGTCGAGCGTGAACTTGCAGTCGAGCGCCACCACGCGCCCGTCGCCGAGCACCGCCAGCGGGTTGATCTCCAGCAGCTCGGCATCGCTCGCCACATAGGCGGCGTAGAGCCGGGCGAGGATGTCCACCACCTGGTCGTGCGCCGCGCCGAGATCGAGGCCGCGCACCAAGGCTGCGGCGTCCTCGCGACTGAAGCCCGCCTCGGGATCAATCACCGCGCGCCGCAGCGCGTCCGGCTGCGAGGCCGCCACCTCCTCGATGTCCATGCCGCCCTCGGTGGAGAACAGCACCAGCGGGCGCCGGCTGGCGAAATCGGACAGCACGGCGGCATAGAATTCGCGCGCGATCTCGGCACAGGCCTCCACCAGCACGCTCTCCACCTTGTGGCCGTCGATGGACATGCCGAGGATCGCTTCGGCGGCGGCGGCAGCGGCATCCGCCGTCTGGGCGACCTTGATGCCGCCGGCCTTGCCGCGCTTGCCGGTCGGCACCTGCGCCTTGACCACGCAGGGGCCGATCTCGCGGCAGGCTTCCATCGCCTCCTGCGGCGAGCAAGCGAGGATGCCGGGCGGGATGGGGATGCCCGCCGGCGCGAGCACGAGGGCCTTGGCGGCCTGTTCGACGAGGTTCATGGCGCAGCCCTCACTTGCCGTACTTGGCCCAGAAGGGCCCAAACAGCTCCTCCTCGCAGGGCTTGTCCTCCGGGATCACCGTGACGAGATGGGTGATGTTCAGGAAATGGCGGAAGCTGAGATTCTCGGAGATCGAGTTCTTCTGCCAGGAGCCGCAGCCCATGGAGAGGGTGAAGCCGAGGCCGGAATCGAAGCCGCCGCCATTGCCGAAGGTGTGGGCGAAGTTGACCAGCACCCGCACCACGTCGAGGTCTTCCGCCAGTTCGCGGGCATGGTCCATGTCCTTGGTGTGGATGCCGAGCGAGTGGCCGCGCCCCTGATGGTCCAGGATGTCCCGCACCAGGCGCTTGGCGTCCTTGAAGTCGCGCGCGCGGTAGATGGTGAGCACCAGCGAGAGCTTCTCGCCGGAGAAGGGATGGTCGCGGCCGATGCCGGTCTCCTCCACCATGAAGAACTTCGCGTCCTTCGCCGGCTCGGGCAGGCGGAACGCCCCGGCGAGGGTCGGTGCGTCGCGGGCGATGAGATTGCGGTTCAGCTTGCCGCCGGCCCACAGATTGGCGCGCACGCGCTCCTTCTCGTCCGGCGTACACATGAAGCCGCCGGCCTCCTCCAGTGCCGCGATGGCCGCGTCGTACACCTCGTCGAGGATGACGACGGAATTCTCGGACGAGCACGAGGTGGAATTGTCGAAGATCTTCGAGGCGCAGATCTTGCGGGCGGCGTCGGCGAGATCGGCGCTGGCGTCGATGATGACCGGCACGTTGCCGGCGCCGACGCCGATGGCCGGCGTTCCGGACGTATAGGCGCGCCGCACATTGTCCTGCGATCCGGTGACGACCACGAGGTCGGCCATGCGCATGAGCGCGGTGGTGCTCTCCTTCGTCACCGGCTCGGGCAGAATCTGCACGAGGTCTTCGGGCAGGCCGATGCGGGCGAGCTCCACGCGCATCATCTCCACCACCGCGCGGTGGTGCGGTAGCCGAGCGGCGACGGCGCGATGACGATGGCATTGCGGCCCTTGAGCGCCATCATCGCCTTGTTGGCAGGCGTCGCCGCGGGGTTGGTGGAGGGCGTCACGGCGCCGATCACCCCCATGGGCTTGGCGTATTTCACGATGCCCTTGGCGCGGTCCTCCTCGATCACCCCCACCGAGCGGCCGCGCAGAAGATCGCGCAGGGTGCCGAAGGTCTTGCGCTGGTTCTTGACGACCTTGTCGGGCACGTTGCCGAGGCCGGTGTCCTCCACCGCCAGTTCCGCCAGCTCGCGGGCGCGGCCCGGCTCGTAGATCGCCCAGGCCAGCGCCCGCACCGCCTCGTCGGCGCGCTCCTGGCTGACCTCGGCGAAGCTCTCCTGCGCCCGGCGTGCCGCGCGCATGGTGCGCTCGACCGCGGCGATCGCGTCGTCCGCCACGTCGAGCGGCATGATGACGGCCTGTGACATGTGAATTCCTCCTTGCGTTGTTCCTCGATGCCGGCCGCCTTCGGCTGCCGGCTCGCGCCCTCGCGGAGCGCTGAAGCGTCGGGTCCCGCGACGACTGTCGCCGGCGTCCCTATTCGGCGGGCGCGGCGCGCCGACGGGGGATCAGGGTGCCGATCACCGGCAGCAGCAGGGTCAGCGCCACGAGCACCAGCACCGAGCCGGAGATCGGGCGGGTGAAGAACACCGTCCAGTCGTTCTGGAACGAGATCATGGAGTTCATGAACGCCTCCTCGGCGAGCGGGCCGAGGATCACGCCCAGCACCATGGGCGCGATGGGAAAGCGCATGCGCTCGAACAGGTAGCCGACCACGCCGAAGCCCAGCATCAGCCACAAATCGGTGACGTTGGAGCGGATCGACAGCGCGCCGATGAAGCAGAACACCATGACGAAAGCGGACACCACCGCCTCCGGGAAGTCCATGATCTTCACCAGCGGCCGGATGGCGAAGTAGCCGAGCACGCACATGGCGGCGATGCCGATGAACAGCGAGGCGAAGATGGTGTAGACCATGGCGGGCGACGTCATCATCACCTGCGGGCCGGGCTGCACGCCGTGCAGCATGAAGGCGCCGAGGATGGCCGCGGTGGCGCCGCTGCCGGGGATGCCGAGCGCCAGCAGCGGGATCAGCGCCCCGCCCACCGAGGCGGTGGCCGCGCATTGCGGCGCGACGATGCCTTCCGGCACGCCGGAGCCCATGCGGGCGCGCTGGCGGCCGAACTGGCTCTCCACGCCGTAGCTCACGAACGAGGCGATGGTCGCGCCGGCGCCCGGAATGATGCCCACCACGTGGCCGAGCACGGTCGAGCGCAGCAGCATGCCCTTCAGCCCGGAGATTTCCTTCAGGCTCGGCAACTGGGTGCGCGTGTCGCTCACCCCCTGGAGCGGGGCGGACGAGAAGCCCAGTTCCAGCCGCGCCAGCACCTCGGCGACGCCGTAGGCGCCGACCATGACCACCAGGAACTCGATGCCGTCGGCGAGGATCGGGGACTCGAAGGTGAAACGGTAGGAACCGTAGATGGCGTCGGTGCCGACGCTCGCCACCAGCAGCCCCACCGACAGGCTGATGAGCGCCGAGGACAGCGAGCCCTTGCCGAGCGAGATCACGCTGGCGAGGCCGAGCAGGACGATGGCGAAGTATTCGGGCGAGGAGAAGCGCAGCGCGAACTGTGCCACCGGCTTGGTCAGCACCACCATGATCGCCGCCGAGATCAGGCCGCCGATGAGCGCCGCCACCAGCGTCCAGCCGAGCGCCTTGGCCGGCTGGCCCTTCTTCGCCATGGCGTAGCCGTCCCAGAGCAACGGCACGTGGATCGGCTCGCCGGGAATGCGGAACAGGATCGAGGTGAAGGCGCCGCCATAGGTTCCCGAGACGTACATCGCCGTCAGCAGGATGATCGCGGAGGTGACCTCCATCTGGTAGGTGAAGGGCAGGAACAGCACCACGCCCATCACCAGCGTGAGCCCCGGCAGGATGCCCACCAGCAGGCCGACGAGGAGGCCGACGAACAGCATCAGCATGTGGACCGGCGAAAGGCAGGCCAGGAAGCCCGCGCCGAGCTGGGAAAGAATATCGAGCATGTGAAACGCCCTTTCAGGGTCCGCGCGATTTCAGTGCAGGCTGACGATGAGATCGGTGATCGTGTCGAACGGCGCGATGCCGCGCGGCAGCGAGACGTAGACCACCTTGAGGAACAGCACGCTGAGCACGGCCGCGCCGATCAGGGACGAGGTCCAGATCATCGTGTGGCGGCGGAACCGGCCGAGATACATGAAGCCCGCGAGGAACAGGAAGGTGGCGAGCGGAAAGCCGATGATGCCGAGCGACAGCGCATAGCCGCCGCACATGGCCATGCCGCCGAGGAGCAGCGGCAGGCTGCGGTCGCCCCCGTCGTCGGCATCGGCCAGCGGCTCGGCGGATTCGAGCTGATCGGTGATGCCGTGCGCCTCCTTATGGTTCGGCGAGACCACCGCCCGCGCCAGCTCGATCAGGCTGACGATGCCCATCAGGCCGATGGCGACCTTGGGCCAGAAATCGGGGCCGAGTTGGCCCGGCCGCGCGGCGACATCGATGTGGTTCGCGAAGCGCCAGAGCACCACCGAGACCACCAGCAGCAGGACATAAGGCAGTGCAGCCGAGACACGGCTCTTCATCGCGAGCGCGGCCATGCGACCCTCCTCGACGCGGGAATTTTACGAAGCGGCGGAGCCCAAGAAGGGCGAGCGTCCCGACCGTCGCGGCCGGGACGCGGGTGCGCTCAGGAAGGCTTGGCCAGCGCCTTCATCTCGGTGAGCTGCTGGGCGAGGAAGGCAGAAGACTGGCTCGCCGACAGGTAGCTGTTGGGATCGGCGATCTGATCCTTGAGGAACTTCTTGTAGTCCGCGCTCGCCGCCACCTTGCCCATCACCTGGTCGAAATCCGCCAGCGCCGCCGCCGGCGTGCCGGCGCGCATCACCACCGCCCGGAACTGGGGCAGCGCCACCTGGAAGCCCAGTTCGTAGCTGCAGGGGATGTCCTTGAAGTCCGGGAAGCGCTCCTTGCCGAACACCATCAGCGGCCGCATCTGCTTGCTGTTGAGGAAGCTGCCGACGTCGCCCGCCTGCTCGTAGAGCGCATCCGCATGGCCGCCGAGGATCGAGATGTAGCGCTCGCTCGGCTTGGAGAACGGCACCTGCACCACCTTGACGCCCTTGCCGGCCAGATAGCTCAGCGAGAAGTCGTCGACGCTGTCGAAGCCGAGCGTCGCTACCTTCAGCTTGTTGGGGTTGGCGCGGGCGTCCTTCTCGAAATCGGCCCAGGTCTTGAAGCGGCTGTCCTGGGCGACGAAGATGAAGGACGGCGCCTGGATCATCACCGCCGCGGGCGTGATGTCGGACAGCTGCCAGCGCGGATTCGGGCCGGCGAGCAGCGCGTGGGCGTCGGCGATGTAGATGGCGGCGGAATAGCCGTCCGCCGGCGCGGCGAGCAGCTTCGCCATGCCCGTGGCGCCGGTGCCGCCGGGTACGTTCACCACCGGCATGCCCTGCCCGAGCATGGGTTCGGCGATCTTGCCGATCTGGCGGGCAAGCTGATCTGCACCCCCGCCCGGCCCCCAAGGCACGATCATCTCGACCGGCCGCGCCGGATACTTGGGATCGGCCGCCAGGGCGGTGCCGCACAGCGGCGCGCCGGCAGCGACAAAGGCGCCGCTGGCATAAAGAAAATGGCGTCGGGAAAGATCCATCTGGCTTTCCTCCCTCTCCGGGTCCGTGTCATCCGCAGGTTGAGCCCTGCGTGATGCATTCCGGAATATTTATGCGCGACTTGCACCGGCTGCGGCTTCGCAGCCGGTTTCCTGACCGTAAGTCCGAAGATGGCCGCAGGGTTTGGCGTTTTGCCTTGGCGTGACCCTGAGACCGACGCGACACCGAGGTAGACGAAAGGACGGTACATCCGCCTTTCGATTAGCCGAAATCTATTGTGCTAATCGTCGGCATTCGCGATCCTTATGGTTATGATCCCCGATCTCGACATCGCTCTGGTCCGCACCTTCCTCGCCATCGTCGACACGGGCGGCCTCACATCGGCCGGTCGGGTGGTGGGCCGGACCCAGCCGGCGGTCACGCAGCAGATCAAGCGGCTGGAGGAGGCCTTGGGCCGGCCGCTGTTCGACCTCGACCGGCGGCACCTGAAGCTGACGTCCGACGGCGAGGTGTTCCTCGAATATGCCCGCGCCATCATGCGCCTCAACGACGAGGCGCGCGCCCGCTTCGACGCGCCGGAGATCCGCGGCACCGTCACGCTCGGCGTGCCCGATCTCTATGCCGCCTATCTCCTGCCCCAGCTCCTGCGCCGCTTCGCAAGGGCGCATCCGCATGTGGAAATCGAGATGCGGTGCATGCGCAGCGTCCATCTTTACGAGGCGATGCTGCGGGATGAGCTGGACCTCGTCATCGCCACCTTGCAGCCGGACCTGAAGACCGGAACCGTGGTGCGCCGGGAGCCCCTGACCTGGGTCGCCGGGCTGCACGACCGGCCCGAGGCCGAGGAGGTGGTGCCGCTCGCGGTGCTGCCGCCGGGAAGCGTCTACCGCCAGCGGGCGCTGGAGGCGCTGGGGCGGGCGGGGCGGCGATGGACCATCACCTCCTTCAGCGAAAGCCTGGCCGGGCTTCAGGCCGCTGTGTTCGCAGGCCTTGCGGTGTCTGTTTTCCGCGCTGCGCGGTGCAGCCGGGGATGCGGTGCCCGGGGCCGCGGGACGGGCTGCCGGACCTGCCGGCGATCGAGCTGGTGCTGCACCGGCGGCCGATGGCGCTGAGCGCCGCCGCCGAGCATCTCGGGGAGTTCGTGGAGCGCGAATTGGCGCAGGTGTCCGCCTTCCACCCGACCGCCGATGCGGGCGTCCTTCGCCCCGCACGCCGCGCGCCGTGGCCGGGCCTGAGGACCGGACGCCTCATCCCGGCGGCAGCGCCGCCGTCTCGCTGGCACCGACCTTGTCGGCGAAGGTCGAGAAGAACTGGTCGGAGAGCTTCTTCGCCGTCGCCTGGATGAGCCGGCCGCCGAGCGAAGCGAGCTTGCCGCCGATCTGCGCGTCGGCGACGTAGGAGAGCACCGTCCCGGCGCCGTCCTCGGCCAGCGTCACCTTCGCCTCGCCTTTGGCGAAGCCGGCGATGCCGCCATTGCCCTGGCCGACGATGCGGCAGGCGGCGGGCGGGTCGAGGTCGGACAGCTCCACCGTGCCGGTGAAGGTGGCCGAGACCGGCCCCACCTTGAGCTGCACCTTGGCGGCATAGGCCCCCGCCCCGCTCTGCTCCAGCTCCTTGCAGCCGGGGATGCAGGCGGCGAGCACCTGCGGGTCGAGCACCGCCCGCCACACCACGTCGCGGGGGGCGGCGATGCGGTATTCGCCGGTGAGTTCCATGGGGTGCTCCTTGCCAATGCCGGCCGCATTCACACCGCGCAGTAGCGGTCCTGGATGTCCGTGTCGGCGAGCAGGGCGGCGGCGCTCGATTCGTACACCTTCTCGCCCTGGTCGATGATGATGGCGCGCCCGGCGAGCTTCAGGGCCCACTCCACGTTCTGCTCCACCAGCAGCAGCGTCGTGCCCTGGTCGCGCAGGGCGCGGAACAGGGCGCCCATCTCCTCCACCAGCACCGGCATGATGCCCTCGGACGGCTCGTCGAGCAGCACCATCTTCGGCTTCGAGATGATGGCGCGGGCGATGGCGAGCATCTGCTGCTCGCCGCCGGACATGGTGGTGCCCTGCTGGTGGAGCCGCTCCTTGAGACGCGGGAAGCTCCTGGCGATCTCGTCGATGGCGGCGCCCACGTCGGTGCGGCCGGCGGCGACGAGGCCGAGCTCCAGGTTCTCGCGCACCGTGAGAGAGGGCACGATGCGGCGGTCTTCAGGCACGTAGCCGAGGCCAAGCCGGAAGCGGGCATGGGCGCCGAGCGGCAGGAGGCTCGTGCCGTCGAAGGCGACCCGCCCCTCGGCGCGCGGCATCAGCCCCATGATGGCGCGCAGGGTCGAGGTCTTGCCGGCGCCGTTGCGGCCCACCAGCGCGACGATCTCGCCCTCGTCGACGGCGAAGGAGAGGTCGTGCACCACATGGCTCGGGCCATACCAGGCGTTGAGCTTTTCGACCTCAAGCATAGCCATCGTTCTGTCCCAGATAGACGCGCCGGACCTCGGGATCGGCCTGCACCGTTGCCGGCGTGCCGTCGGCGATCAGCCGGCCGTGATGCAGCACCAGGATGCGGTCGGACAAACCGAGGATCATCTTCATCTTGTGCTCGACCAGGAGGATGGTGCGGTCCGCCGCGAGGCGCTCGATCAGCGCCACCATCTCCTTGGTCTCCTCCGGCCCCATGCCGGCGGTGGGCTCGTCCAGCAGCAGCAGCTCGGGATCGGCCACCAGCGCGATGGCGATCTCCAGCGCCCGCTGCTCGCCATGGGCGAGGTCGCGCGCGCGCCGGCCGCGGCGGTGGAGCAGTCCCACCTGGGCGAGCGCCGCCTCGGCCTTCTGCGGCAGGTCCGGATAGCTCGCCCGGTGGCGCAGGATGTCGTAGCGGGTGCGAAGCGCCTGGGCGGCGACGCGCACATTCTCCTCCACCGACAGATGGGGGAACAGATTGGTGATCTGGTAGGAGCGGGCGATGCCCAGATGGGCGAAGCGGTGCTGCTTCAGCCCCTTCAGCTCCTGGCCCTTGAAGCGGATCGAACCAGTGGAGGGCGCGAGCACGCCGGAGAGCACGTTGAAGAAGGTGCTCTTGCCGGCGCCGTTGGGGCCGATCACCGCCGTCACCTTGTTGCGCTCGAACTCCGCCGTGATGCCGGCGAGGGCAATGAAGCCGCCGAACGAGCGGCCGACGTCCGTGACGCTCATGATGGCGCTCATCGCGGCGCCCTCCCCTCGCGGCGCGCGAGCGCGATCAGGCTGCCCCAGATGCCCTTCGGCATGAACAGCACGAAGGCGATGAAGACGATGCCGACGATCAGCTGCCAGTGGGAGGTCCACAGAGAGGCCACGTCCTCGATCAGGAGGAACACCAGCGCCCCCACGAACGGCCCGAAGAACGAGCCGGCGCCGCCCAGCATGGTCATCATGACGACGATGGAGGAGGTGTGCACGCTGAGCGCATCGAGCGGCACGATGGACAGATGCAGCGCCGAGAGCGTGCCGGCGAGCCCGCACACGCCGCCGGAGAGGATGAAGGACAGGAGCTTGGTGCGCTCCACGTCGAAGCCGCAGGCGCGCGCCCGCGTCTCGTTCTCGCGCACCGCCTCGATGGCGGCGCCGAAGGGCGAGTTCAGCACCCGCGAGACGAACCACAAGGCGAGCGCCGCGAACACCATGAGGAAATAGTATTTCTGCAGCGGGTCCAGCAGGTTCACCGAGAGCCCGCCGATCAGCTCCGCCCGCGCCACGGTGAAGCCGCGCAGGCCGTTCTCGCCGCCGGTCCAGCCCGAGGCCTGGAGCGCGAGATAGTAGACCAACTGCGCCAGAGCCAGCGTCACCATGCAGAAATAGATGCCGCGGGTGCGGATGGAGAGCGCGCCGATGACCGCCGACAGGAGGCTCGCCCCGACCACGCCGGTGAGCATGGCGCCGAGCCAGCCGAAGCCGAAATCGACGATCGACATGCCGGTGAGATAGGCCCCGGCGCCGAAGAAGGCGGCATGGCCGAAGGAGAGCAGGCCGGTATAGCCGAACAGCAGGTTGAAGCCGACGGTGAACAGCCCGTAGATCAGCACGTTCACCGCCAGCGCCTGCGAGGGCAGCACGAAGGGCAGCACGCACAGCACGGCGAGCGTGAACGGCACGCGCCATCGGTCGAGCGAAAGGCCGGCGGCGCGCGGGGCCGAGGCCGCACGCGCGGGCGCCGCGAGATCTGTGGTGGTCATCATGGGGTCTCCGCTCACGCGCCGCCTCCTCACGCGCCGGCGCCGGGCCGGCCGAACAGGCCCTGCGGTCGCACCAGGAGGATGAGGGCCATCAAGGCGAACATGACGATGGTCGCCATCTCGGGCGCGAACAGCGCCGTCATGCTCACGGCGATGCCCACCAGCAGGCCCGCCACCACCGCCCCGAGCAGCGAGCCCATGCCGCCGATGACGGTGACGACGAACGCCTCGGCCAGCACCAGCGTGCCCATTTCGGGGCTGACATTGCGCATGGGCGCGGCGAGCACGCCGCCGAGCGCGGTCAGGCCGACGCCGAGGCCGAACACCAGCAGCCACAGGCGGCCCACATCCACGCCCAGCACCTTCATGATGAGCGGATCGCGCGCGCCGGCCCGCACGATGAGGCCGAAGCGGGTCTTCTCCAGCGCCACCCACAGCAGCAGCAGCACCAGCGCCACCACGCCCACCACGAACAGCCGGTAGAGCGGGAAATAGCCCACCCCGAGGTCCACCACGCCCTGCAGCGCCTCGGGTGCCGAGAAGGGGATTCCATCGGTGCCGAAGGTGATGCGCACGCTCTCCACCAGCACATAGCCGAGGCCGAAGGTGAGCAGCAGCGGATCGTCCGGCGAGCGGCCGTAGAGCGGACGGATGAGGAAGCGCTCGATCGCCATGCCCAGCACGCCGATGGCGATGGGCGCGACGAGGAGCGCCCACCAGAAGCTGCCGGTCTGCGCGGCGATCCACAGGCCGGCATAGGCCCCCACCATGAACAGCGCGCCATGGGCGAAGTTCACGATGCCGAGCATGCCGAAGACGATGGTGAGGCCGAGCGCCACCATCACCAGGATCGCCCCGAGGGCGAGGCCGGAGAACAGCTGCATGAGGATCAGTTCAAGGTCCATCGGGCGTCTTTCGGCAGGGGCCATGCACTCTGCCCTCTCCGCTTGCGGGAGAGGGGTCGGGGGTAAGGGGTTCGCGGCCGCCAGGACATCCCGCGCGCCCGCCCCCTCATCCGTCTCGCGGCTGCGCCCTCCCCATCAGGTGGGGAAGCCGAGCTCCGCGCAGGTGCGCAGCATCAGCTCCGAGCCGGGCTCGTTGGCGACGATGTCGAACAGGTCCACCGGGCTCGTCATCGCCGCCTTGGGCTTCGACTTCAGCACCAGCACCGACTGCACCGACTGGTGGTCGCAGGCGCGGTAGTATTGCGGGCCCTTGGCCACGTCGTATTTGAGGCTCACCAGCGCATCGACCACCTTCTCGGTGTCGGTGCCCCCGGCCTTCTCCATGGCGAGCAGCAGGGAGGAGACGCCGGTGAAGCCGTAGGCGCCGTAGTCGGTGGGCACGGCGCCGTCATAGGCCGCCTTGTAGGCGGCGTTGAAGCTCTTCGCGCTCGGAAGGGTCTTCTCCAGCTGCCAGTAGTAGTTGGCGCCGCCGATCACGCCCTCGAACACCTCGGGCGCCACCGCGATGCGCTGGTTGTGCAGCAGCACCGGGACCACGATCTGCATCTGCTTGTTCATGCCGAAGTCGTTGGCCTGCTTGATCGCGTTGGCCTGGTCGCGGCCGAAATTGCAGATCGCCAGGATGTCCGGCTTCATGGCGCGCAGGCGCGGCATCAGGGTCGAATAGTCCGGCGTGCCGAGGGGATGGAGGATCTCGCCCACCACCTCGGCGCCGATCTCGCCCGCCGCGCGCTTGAAGCCGCGCAGCATTTCGTGGCCATAGGCGTAGTCGGCCACCAGGAAGGCCACCTTCGATCCCTTCTTGAAGGTGACGCGCGCCACCGCGGCGGTGGTCATGTGGGGGTTGAGCGCCTCGTGGAAAGTATAGCGCGAGAAGTCCTTCACCTCGTTGATGGTGTCGGACTGGCTGATGGAGACGTAGATCATCTTGCGGGCGCGCGTCACCTCGTTGACGGCCAGCTGCACCGCGCTGGAGAGCGCGCCGACCACGGCGTGCACCTTGTCCTTCTCGATCAGTTCGAGGGTGCGGGTCGCGGCCTCGCCGGCGTTGAGCTTGTCGTCGCGAACCAGCAGCTCGACCTTGCGGCCGGCGATGCCACCCTTGTCGTTGGCGAGCTTCACGGCAAGCTCGGCGCTCTTCACCTGGTCCTTCGCCTCGGCGCCGAACGGGCCGGTGAGCGGGGTCGGAAAGCCGATGCGGATCGTCTCCGCCTGGGCGCGCACGATGGCGGGCGCGGCGAGGAGGCCGACGCCGGCGCCCATGCCGGCGAGCACGGCGCGGCGGGATACACTCGATAAGGGACGCGCGAAGGGTCCTGTCATGTCATCCTCCCGGGTGGCGTTTCTTGGTTCTGCTCATGCTTCTGGTCAAAAGGCCCCGAGCGCCTTGAGGATGCGCGCGGGGGTCATGGGGATCTGGGTGAGCACGGCGCCGAAGGGCGCCAGCGCGTCGTTCACCGCGTTGAGGGCGGCGGCGGCGGATGCGGCGGTGCCGGCCTCGCCGCAGCCCTTGGCGCCGAGTTCGGTGTCGCGGGTCGGCGTTTCCATGTGGGCGATGGCGATGTCCGGCATCTCGAACGCCATGGGCACGAGATAGTCGGCGAGCGAGCCGTTCACGAGCTGGCCCGCGTCGTCGTAGCGGCATTCCTCGAAGAAGGCCGCGCCGAGCCCCTGCACCACGCCGCCGCGCACCTGCTCTTCCACGAGCAGGGGGTTGATGATGCGGCCGCAATCCTCCACCACGAAGTGCTTGAGGATTTTGACAAGGCCCGTCTCCGCATCCACCTCCACATGGCAGCCATGGATGCCGTTGGTGAAGGCGAAGGGATAGCCGGAGGGCGCGAAATGGTGCGCCACGGTGAGCTGCGCGTCGGTGCCCGGCGGCAGCGTGTCGGAGCGGAAGTAGGCGATGCGCGCCACCTCGGCGAGAGAGAGGCGCACCGCGCCGCCGGCTGCGTCCACCACCTGGCCGTCCACCAGATCGAGGTCGCCGGGCTGCGCCTGGAGGATGGCGGCGGCCACCTTCAGAACATTGGTCTTGAGCTTCCTGGCGGCCTGGAGCGCGGTCTCGCCGCCGATGCCGGCGCCGCGGCAGGCCCAGGTGGCGCCGCCATGGGGCGTCGTCTCGGTGTCGCCGGTGATGACGCGCACCACGTCCTGCGGCACGCCGAGATAGTCGGCGACGATCTGGCCGATGATCGCCTCGGTGCCCTGCCCCTGCTCGGTCACGGAGATGGTGCAGCGCACCTCGCCGGAGGGCGTGACGGCAATCACCGCGCCGTCCTGCGCCGAGATGCGCGCGCCGCCGATGCCGTAGAAGGCCGGCGTCGGATTGGTGATCTCCACGAAGGCGGCAATCCCGATGCCGCGATGGATGCCGCGGCCGCGCAGCGCCGCCTGCTCCGCGCGCAGGCGGTCATAGTCCATCAGCGTCCTCAGCCGCGCGAGGCACGCCTCGTGGGACAGCTGCTCGAATTTGTAGCCGGTGAGCGACTGGCAGGGATAGCCGTCGTCCGGGATGAGGTTGCGCGCGCGCACCTCGAACGGATCGAGCCCGGTCGCGGCGGCGGCCTTCTCCATCAGGTGCTCGGTGACGGCGCAGGCGATCGGATGGCCCACCGCGCGGTACTGGCTGGTCTGCGTCTTGTTCTGGAACACCACCTTCAGGTCCGCCCGGTAGGCTTCCAGCCGATAGGGCGCGCCGATCAGGCGGATGACCTGGTTGCCCTCCACTGCGCTGGTGCGGGGATAGGTGGAGAAGGGGCCGATGGCGGTCTCGTCCTCCACCGCCATGGCGAGGATGCGGCCGTCCGCCCCCACCGCCGCCTTCGCCGTCACGCGATGGTCGCGGGCGTGGATGTCGGAAACGAAGGCTTCCAGCCGGTCGGCCACGTATTTCACCGGCCGCCCGGCCAGAATGGACAGGCCGATCACCGCCATGTCCTCGTGATAGACGTGCAGCTTGATGCCGAACGAGCCGCCCACGTCCGGCGCCACCACCCGCACCCGCGATTCCGGGATGCCGTAGTGGCGGGAATAAAGGTCCTGGAACTGGAACGGGGTCTGGGTGGCGTGGTGCACCGTGAGGCGGCGCTCGCTGGCGTCGAAGTCGGCGATCAGCGCGCGCGGCTCCAGCGTCACGCCGGTGTGGCGGCCGAACGTCATGTCCGCCGCCACCACGTGCGCGGCGGCGGCGAAGACCTCGTCCACGTCACCCTTCTCCACCATGCTGCGGAAGCAGATATTGTCGGCGAAGTCGGGCGAGACGGGCGGCGCGTCGGGCGCGAGCGCGGCGTCGAGGTCCGCCAGCACCGGCAGGTCCTCGTATTCGATCTGCACCAGTTCGGCGGCATCCTCGGCGGCGGCGCGGGTTTCGGCCACCACCGCCACCACCGCCTGCCCGCTCCAGGTGACGCGCTCCAGCGGCAATGGCAGCTGGGGCGCGGACTTCATGCCCTGGAAGTGGTCGAGCGTGCCCACCCAGGGCGTGCACAGCCGGGCGATGTCCGCCCCCGTCGCCACCAGGGCGACCCCCGGCGCGGCGCGCGCCGCCTCAAGGTCGATCCGCACGATGCGGGCATGGGCGAAGGGCGAACGCACGAAGGCCGCATGCAGCATGCGCGGCAGCTTCAGGTCGCTCACATAGGCGCCGCGGCCGGCCAGCAGCCGCCTGGCGCCGGGGCGCGGCAAG
>NZ_JBNFNU010000030.1:0-21860 GCF_057364445.1 Xanthobacter sp. BG11Y11_SDJG | reverse complement strand
CGGCTCGCGGCGCGCGCCGGTGTCGAGCGCGCCATCGCCGCGCGCCTCGCCGAGGGTGGCGACCTCTCCGACACCGTGGTGGTGCTCTCGAAGTTCGGCCGCCAGGAGGCGGACGGGCGCGGCCTCACCAGCGCCTTCCACGCCGCGGTGGCGGGCGAGCTGTGCGTGCTCACCTCGGTCTCGCCCACCGTGCGGGTGCAGTGGGACGGCTTCGCCGGCGATCTCGCCCGCCTCCGCCCCGGCCCGCCTCGAGGCGGTGGAGGCGTGGTGGGACATGGCCGAGGCGCTGGCGGTCTGATCCCGGCGCCGCATCGGCGCTTCGCCGACCGGCCGCTCTCCGCTAAGGTCCGGGCCGATTCTGACCCCCGGAGCCGCCATGCCGAAGCTCACCTGCGAGGTCTCTGCCTCGCTTCTCGATGCGCTCGACCGCGCCGCCGCCGCGAGCGGGGAGAGCCGCGACCACATCGTCTCCCGCGCGCTCGCCGACGCGCTCCAGGTGGATCACGGCACGCTGTTCCAGGTCTCCACCTCCGGCGCCATCGTCGAGGGGCTGTTCGGCGGCGTGGTGTCGGTGGGCACCCTGCGCGAGCACGGCGATTTCGGCCTCGGCACCTTTGCCGGGCTCGACGGCGAGATGATCGCGCTCGACGGCGCCTTTTTCCAGATGCGGTCCGACGGCAGCATTCACCACGCCGAGGACGCCATGCAGGTGCCGTTCGCCCTCGTCACCCATTTCGCGGGCGCCGACGAAGGCACGCTGGCGCCGTTCGCCTCCATGGACGAACTGCTTGCGCTCCTGGACGCGCGGCGCGACAGCGACAATATCTTCTATGCCGTGCGCCTCGCCGGCCGGTTTTCGCTGGTGCACGACCGCGTCGCCTGCAAGGCGGGCGAACACGAGACGCTGGTGGAGGCCACCAGCCACCAGGCCGAGTTCCGCCACGCCGACGTGGAGGGCACCATGGTGGGCTTCTTCACGCCGCCTTATGCGCGCGGCATCGGCATTCCCGGCTGGCACCTGCATTTCATCAGCGCGGACTTCAGCCGCGGCGGCCATGTGCTCGGCTGTGCGGGGGAGGGGATCGGCCTCAGCATGGAGCGGCTCGACGATTTCCGCCTCGCCATGCCGGAGACCGCCGCCTTCCCGAAGGCCGACCTCTCGGGCGACACCGAGGCCGCGCTCGACACGGCGGAGCGGGCGACGCGCTGAGGCGGAATTTTTTTTTTGCGTGCGCGGCCGCGCACCGGAGCCTCGGCCGCACCGGCGGCGTTTCTGCCTGTCGAGGAAACTCCCCTGGGACAAACGCCATGACTGCTCCCCGCGTCCTTGCCGCCGCCGCCCCTTCCCTGGTCAGCCGGCGCGACGCGCTGGTGATGGCGGGCGCCGCCGCCGCGACCCTCGCCATGCCGCGCATCGCCCGTGCCGCGGCGCCATTCCAGCAGCCGCCTCTGCCCTACGAGGAAAGCGCGCTCGCGCCCACCATCTCGGCGCGCACCGTGGGTCTGCACTACGGCAAGCACCACAAGGGCTATTACGACAAGCTCAACACCCTGGTCGTCGGTAAGCCCTATGCCGACATGACGCTGGAGCAGGTGGTGGTCGCCTCCCGCAAGGCCAACGACGCGCCGGTGTTCAACAATGCCGCCCAGGCCTGGAACCACGATCTGTACTGGATGGAGTTCAAGGGCGGCCCGGCCGCGCCCAAGGGCGCGTTCGCCGATGCGGTGAAGCGCGACTTCGGCGATCTCGCCGGCCTCAAGAAGGCCATGACCGATACCGGCGATGGCGTGTTCGGCACCGGCTGGGTGTGGCTGGTGAAGAACGGCGACAAGCTGGAGGTGGTGGGCCTCAAGGACGCCATCAACCCGTTGCCGGACGGCAAGACCGTGCTCGCCGGCATCGACGTGTGGGAGCACGCATACTATCTCGACTGGGAGAACCGCCGCACCGCCCATGTGAAGGCGGTGCTCGATGATCGCATGAACTGGGCCTACGTCTCCGAGCGCTTCGGCTGAGCGTCGGCGCGGGCCGTGCCGGGCGGCGTGCCGCCCGCTAGATGCCGATGTCGTCCAGGTTCTTGCCCGTGGTCTCGATGCGGAACGCATAGGTGACGACCGCGCCGAGCAGCGAGGTTCCGACCAGGATGTAGAGCAGGGTCGACGTCCCGAGCTGGTGCAGCAGGATCGGGAACAGGAACGCCGTCATCACCGCGCCGATCTTGGCGAAGGCAGCCGCGAAGCCGGCGCCCATGCCGCGGATGTGGGTGGGGAACACCTCGCCCGCCAGGAGGTAGGTCTGCGCGTTCGGGCCGAGATTGGTCATGAAGTTGAACAGCATGAAGCCCGCGAAGATGAGGGCGATCTGCGTTCCGCCCTCATAGAACGAGGAGAAGGCGGCGAGCAGCAGCCCCGCGGCGCAGCCGATGAAGCCGATGATCTGGAGCGGGATGCGACCGACCTTGTCGGCGAGCCCCACCGCGGCGGCGATGCCGAGGATCAGCAGCAGGTCGATCAGCGCGGCGCCTTCCGCCGCCAGTTCGTCATTGGCGATGATGTCGGTGAAATCGTGCACCTGCGTCGCCGCATGGCCGAGCGCGGCCGCCAGGATGGTGGGCGTGAAGATGCCGATGCCATAGGTGCCGAGGTCCTGGAGGAACCAGGGCACGCTGGCGAGGATGGTGGCGCGCCGGTTCTTGGCTTTGAACAGGGCCAGCGGGTGGCGCTCCTGCGCGGTGTGCTGATGCTTGTGGCTGCGCGCCAGCTTCACCTGCTTGGGGTAGGGCGGATCGCGCTCCAGCAGCCGTCCCGCCTCGCGCTCGGCCGCATCGGTCTTGCCGTGGGCCAAAAGCCAGGCGGCGCTTTCCGTGACGTAAAAGCGGCCCACCGTCACCGCCAAGGCCGGCAGGATGGCGACCGCATACATCAGCCGCCAGGACGAGTCCTCGGTGATGTTGGTGAGCACGAGATAGCCCACCAGCGTGCCGCAGAGCGCCCCCACCGCTTGGAAGCCGAAGGCGCTGAGCACCAGGCGCCCGCGCGCTGCCGAAGGGATGCTTTCGGAGATCACGAGATGGGCGGTGGGATAGTCACAGCCGAGCGCGACGCCGATGCCGAACAGGAACACCACGGTCCAGGCGAAGGTGGGGCTGACCGAGAGCAGGCCGAGGAAGACGATGAAGATCACCATCTCCGCCACGAACATCACCTTGCGGCCGAAATGATCGGCGAGGCCGCCCAGGAACAGGGCGCCCACCAGGATGCCGGCGAGGCTGGCCGCGCCGACGAGGCCGTGCTGCAGCGCGTCCATGCCGAATTCGGCCGACATCAGCGGCATCGCCACGCCGGTCATGAAGACCACGAGGCCCTCGAAGAACTTGCCCGCCGCCGCCAGCCACCAGATGCGCCACTGCATCTCCGTCATGGGGATGGAGGCGACCTTGGTGCCGTCGCGCCAGATCGGCGCCTCGTCGATATAGTCCTGGACCGAGCGGCCCGGCGGCAGGCTGGCGGCGCCTGAGCTTTCGTGGTCGACAAGGGCCTCGGCCGTTTGCGTTGTGCGCGGCGCGGTCATCGGGCTGGTCTCCGTTCGGTAGGATTATGCCCATTTACCGTGACGCTCATGTTGCAGCCTCTGCCCTCTGGCGAGTCCGCGGCATAATCGATAAGACGGTGAAGTTGCGGGAGAAACCCATGTCCGAGCGTCACTTTGCCCGATTCCTCACGCGCTCGGCGTGCGCCGCGCCCGCCTTCGCGCCTTGCGTCGCGCTGCTGGCGCTCGCCGGCCTGGTGCTCGCCGCCTGCCAGGGCTCGCCCGACAGTTGGGGCACCGGCGTGGTCAAGGAGACGGACGCGTTCGGAGACTATGCCGAAACGGTGGTCTCGATCCCCAAGCCCACCGCCGGTCCGCGCCAGTTCGTGTGCCAGGGCCCGTTCGCGCCCAACACCACCGCCATCAACATCGCCGCCGATTTCGGCCAGGCCAACGTGATCTCCGCCCCGGTGATGGAGCCCGACGGCTCGGTGGCGAACGGCACCGTGCTGCTGCCGGGCGATCCGGCCCTGCGCCTCGACATCGCCTGGGGCGATGCCATCGGCATGACCAATCCGCGCCGCGTCGCCTTCACCGAGGCCACCGCCTGGACCGTGAACGGCCTCGGCATCGGTTCGAGCCTTGCGGACGTGGAGAAGGCCAACGGCCGCGCCTTCCGCATCCAGGGCTTCAGCGGTCCGGCGGGCGGCGTGGTGGCGGACTGGCAGGGCGGCAAGCTCGCCAATCTCGGCTCGGGCTGCCGGCTGGGACTGCAATTCGCCCTGCCGGCGACGCTCTCCGATCAGGTGCAGGGCCGGGTTTCGGGAGCGAAATTCTTTTCGTCCTCCGATGCCGCCATCCGCGCCGCCAATCCCACCGTGGGCCTGTTCTGGGTGCTCTACCGGTAGGGCAGGCGCCCCCGCCGCGGACCAGTTGCCGGCCGTCTCCAGCGCGTCGCCGCCAAAGCGGCGGCGATACCCCAATTGGAGGATGCGGGAGCGGCCCGAGCGCCCTAGCTTGGCCGTCCAGTCTCGCGGCGGCCGACCCATGCCGCCCTTGGCCGGGACGCAGGGGGGGCGGGCATGGCGATCTGGTCGGGTTACGGCTTTGTCACCGCGGCGACGTTTGCCATGGGACTGCTCCTCGCGCCGCTGGTCGGGCCGCTCCTAGGCATCGAGGACAATCTGCGGGTCGCCTCCGGCCTGCTGGCGGCGGCAGTGGCGAACTGGGTCATCGGCCGCTGGTTCAACGATCCCGCGGCCGCGCGCGTGCGGGTCGATCCCGCCACCGGCCGGCTCCGCCTGGAGGCCAACCGGCACGCGCTGCTGAACCTACCCATGCAATACTGGTCGCCCATCGGCGTCGTGCTGGTGCTGGCGGTGCTGATCGTCGGCGGCCCCGCCTGAGCGGGTCCGCCCGCCGCTCGGCAGCATGCGCTGAGATCAGCAAGGCGCCCGCGGCGCGGCTCAGGCCCAGCGCACGCCGACGATCTCGAACGAGCGCGCGCCCTTGGGCGTGACCACCTCCACGCTCGCGCCCTTCTTCTTGCCGATCAGCGCGCGCGCCATCGGCGAGGAGATGGAGATGCGGCCGGCCTTGGCATCGGCCTCGCTGTCGCCGACGATCTGCCAGACCTTCTCTTCCTCGGTGTCCTCGTCCACCAACGTCACGGTGGCGCCGAACTTGACCACGTCGCCGGAGAGCTTGGAGACGTCGATCACGTCGGCGCGGGAGAGCTTGTCCTCGAGTTCCGCGATGCGGCCCTCATTGAGCGACTGCTGCTCCTTGGCGGCATGATATTCGGCATTCTCGGAGAGGTCGCCATGGGCGCGCGCCTCGGAGATGGCGGAGATGATGCGCGGGCGTTCCACCTGCTGGCGCTGCTTCAATTCTTGTTCGAGGGCGGCATAGCCTGCCGCCGTCATGGGGATCTTCTCCATGGGTCCTTTCAAGACCTCCTGAACCTGTGGCCGCCGATGGCCCGTCCGTTCGGGACGGTGCCGCTCGGCCTGCCGCGACGGCCCGCCGTTCCGCGCCGGACCGTCCGCCGTGCCGCCTCACCCCGTCCTGCGGTGCGGAGTGATGCCCTAAGGGCACCCGCGCTCCCCGCCCTGCCGGACGGGCCCGGCACATATGAAAGCGCGCGCGGACGGATTTGATCCCCGCCCCCGCCCGCCGAAAAAGCCGACGGCTCACGCCACCGAGGCTTTACCCCCCGCGGCGCGCTCGTCGGCGTCGAAATAGCCCTGCAGCGGGCGCACCTTGAGGTCTCCGCCCACATAGGCCTTGATCCCCTGCGCCGCAGCGATGGCGCCGGACAGCGTGGTGTAATACGGCACTTTCTGCAAGAGGGCCGCCCGGCGCAGCGAGCGGCTGTCCGCCAGCGCCTGCGCGCCCTCGGTGGTGTTGAACACCAGCTGCACCTCGCCGTTCTTGATCGCGTCGACGATGTGCGGGCGGCCTTCCAGCACCTTGTTGATCTTCGCGGCGGCGACGCCGTTCTCCTCGAGAAAGCGCAGGGTGCCGGAGGTGGCGATCACCTTGAAGCCGAGCGATTGCAGCATCTTGATGGTGGGCAGGATGCGCGGCTTGTCCTCGTCGCGCACCGAGACGAACACGGTTCCGGACTTCGGCACCTTGGTGCCGCCGCCGAGCTGGCTCTTGGCGAAGGCGACGCCGTAGTCGGTGTCGAGGCCCATCACCTCGCCGGTGGAGCGCATCTCCGGCCCGAGCACGGTGTCGACGCCCGGGAAGCGGGCGAAGGGGAACACCGCCTCCTTCACCGCGATATGGTCGATGCGTGCGGGCGTGAGGCCGAAGCCGGCGATCTTCTCGCCCGCCATCACCCGCGCCGCGATCTTGGCGATGGGCGTGCCGATCACCTTGGCGACAAAGGGCACGGTGCGCGAGGCGCGCGGATTCACTTCCAGCACGTAGATGTCGTCGCCCTTGATGGCGTACTGCACGTTCATGAGGCCGACCACGCCCAGGGCCAGCGCCATCGCTGCGGTCTGCTTCTCCAGCGCGGCGAGCATGTCGGGGCCGAGCGAATGGGGCGGCAGCGAGCAGGCGCTGTCGCCGGAATGGATGCCCGCCTCCTCGATGTGCTCCATGATGCCGGCGACGAACACGTCCCTGCCGTCGCACAGCGCGTCCACGTCCACCTCGATGGCGTCGGACAGATAGCGGTCGAACAGCAGCGGGTTCTTGCCCAGCACCGTGTTGATCTGGCCGGTCTTGTCGTTGGGGTAGCGCGCCTTGATCTCCTGAGGCACGAGGCCCGGCAGGGTCTCCAGCAGGTAGTCGCCGAGCTCGCGCTCCTCGCGGATGATCTGCATGGCCCGGCCGCCCAGCACGTAAGAGGGGCGCACCACCATGGGATAGCCGAGCTCGCCGGCCACCAGGCGCGCCTGCTCCACGCTGTAGGCGATGCCGTTGGCGGGCTGGCGGATCTTCAGCCGCTCCAGCAGGGTCTTGAAGCGGTCGCGGTCCTCGGCGAGGTCGATGGCATCGGGCGAGGTGCCGAGGATCGGCACGTCCGCATCCTCCAGCGCCTTGGCGAGCTTCAGCGGTGTCTGGCCGCCGAACTGGACGATGACGCCCTTGAGCGTGCCGTTGGTCTTCTCGCGGGCGATCAGCTCCAGCACGTCCTCGGCGGTGAGCGGCTCGAAATAGAGCCGGTCGGAGGTGTCGTAGTCGGTGGAGACGGTCTCCGGGTTGCAGTTGACCATGATGGCTTCATAGCCGGCGTCCTTCAGCGCGAAGGCGGCATGGCAGCAGCAATAGTCGAACTCGATGCCCTGGCCGATGCGGTTCGGCCCGCCGCCGAGGATGATCACCTTCTCGCGGCCGGAGGGCTGCGCCTCGTCGGCGAGGGCACCGGCGAAGGGCGTCTCGTAGGTCGAGTACATGTAGGCGGTGGGCGAGGCGAACTCGGCCGCGCAGGTGTCGATGCGCTTGTAGGCCGGGCGCACGTCGAGCGCGTGGCGCCGGTCGCGCACCTCGGCCTCGGTGAGGCGGCGAGGGTGGCGAGGCGGGCGTCCGAGAAGCCCATGGCCTTGAGGCGGCGGAACTGGCCCGCGGTGCCCGGCAGGCCGAGGCGGCGCACCTTCTGCTCCATCTCGACAATGCCGCGGATTTCGGCGAGGAACCACGGGTCGATCTTGCAGGCGGAATGGATCTGCTCGTCGGTGAGGCCGAGACGCATGGCCTGGGCCACATAGAGCAGGCGGTCGGGGGTGGGCGTGCCGAGCGCGGCGCGGATGGCGTTCTTGTCGTCGCCCTGGCGCAGGCCCTCGATCTCGATCTCATCGAGGCCGGACAGGCCGGTCTCCAGCGAGCGCAGCGCCTTCTGGAGACTCTCCTGGAAGGTGCGGCCGATGGCCATGGCCTCGCCCACCGACTTCATGGCGGTGGTGAGCACCGGGTCGGCGCCGGGGAACTTCTCGAAAGCGAAGCGCGGCACCTTCGTCACCACATAGTCGATGGTGGGCTCGAAGGAGGCCGGAGTCGCGCCGCCGGTGATGTCGTTCTCGATCTCGTCCAGCGTGTAACCCACGGCGAGGCGAGCGGCCACCTTGGCGATGGGGAAGCCGGTGGCCTTCGAGGCCAGCGCCGAGGAGCGCGACACGCGCGGGTTCATCTCGATGACGATGAGCCGGCCGTCCTCGGGGTTCACCGCGAACTGCACGTTCGAGCCGCCGGTCTCCACCCCGATCTCGCGCAGCACCGCAAGCGATGCGTCGCGCATGATCTGGTATTCCTTGTCGGTCAGCGTCAGCGCCGGGGCCACCGTGATGGAATCGCCGGTGTGCACGCCCATCGGGTCGATGTTCTCGATGGAGCATACGATGATGCAGTTGTCCGCCTTGTCGCGGACCACCTCCATCTCATACTCCTTCCAGCCGAGCACGCTCTCCTCGATCAGCACCTCGTTGGTGGGCGAGGCGTCGATGCCGCGCTCGACGATCTCGATGAACTCGGCCTTGTTGTAGGCGATGCCGCCGCCGGTGCCGCCCATGGTGAAGGACGGGCGGATGATCGCGGGCAGGCCGACGATGTCGAGCGCGTCCAGCGCCTGGGCCAGCGTCTTGATCTGGCGCGAGGTGGGGGTCGAGAGGCCGATCTTGGTCATGGCCTCGCGGAACAGCTCGCGGTCCTCGGCCTTGTCGATAGCCTCGGCGGTGGCGCCGATCATCTCCACGTCGAACTTCTCGAGCGTGCCCATCTTCTTGAGCGACAGCGCGCAATTGAGCGCGGTCTGGCCGCCCATGGTGGGCAGCAGCGCGAAGCCCTTGGAGCGGTCGCCGCGCTCCTTCTCGATGATCTTGGTGACGATCTCGGCGGTGATCGGCTCGATATAGGTCGCGTCCGCCATGTCCGGGTCGGTCATGATGGTCGCGGGATTGGAGTTGACGAGGACGACCCGGTATCCCTCCTCCTTCAGCGCCTTGACCGCCTGCGTTCCGGAATAGTCGAATTCGCAGGCCTGCCCGATCACGATGGGCCCGGCGCCGATGATGAGGATGGTTTCGATATCGGTGCGTTTCGGCATTTTTTCCCGGCGCTCGTTCCACGTTCGCCCGTGCGGCGCGGCTCCATCCCGAAAACCGGCATGCGCGTTTCGGATGGATCGCGCCTCGGGCGCAAAAAAAGGGGCCGCGGGTCCGCGCGCCCCTCATCGTTAAGCTCGATCACCGCCCTTGAGGGCGGGGCGTGCGGGCAGGGCGGCGCGGCAGCGACGATTTTCCCTTGTCCCGATACGCTGATGGGCTTCCTTAGACCATAATTCGGAGGGACGGAAGACGCCTTCCTCGTCCTACCGCCGGGAGCGGCACCCCGCATGGCATCCGTGGTCCACGATCTGGTTCGGCGCTACCAGCCGCTGATCCGGCAGGTCATCGCCTTCGCCGGGGCAGGCGGGGCCGCGGCGTTGGGCCATTTCTCGACCCTGGCGGCGCTGGTGGAGTTCGACCTCGCCGGCCCGGTGCGCGCCTCGGCCTGCGGCTTCCTGGTGGGCGGCGTGATCTCCTACGTGCTGAACCGCCGCTTCACGTTCAACGCCACCCGCTCGCACGTGGGCGCGGTGCCGCGCTTCATCGCCGTGGCCGGGGTCGCCTTCGTGCTGAACGCCTTCCTGATGGATTTGTTCGTGCACCGGCTGGGCCTGTTCTATCTGCTGGCGCAGGTGCTCACCACCGGCCTGGTGCTGATCTGGACCTTCTCCGCCTACCGGATCTGGGCGTTCCGCCACGCCCCGGAGGGATGATCCTCAGCGCAGGCGGAAGGCCTGGAACGCCATGCGGTTCTGGTTGTGGCCGACATTGGGGCGGACCCGGCTCGCCGGCAGCCGCGCCGCCTCCAGCAGGCGCAGCATCTCCTCCTCCTCGTAGACGGTGAGGCCCAGCTCGCTGCGCAGCTTGCGGTAGGGCGAGACGGCGGTGCGCGCGAGGCCCACCAGCGCCGCCCCCAGGAAGCCTTCCTTGGCCGCGAAGGCGAGCAGCGCCGCCACGTCCTGCGCCATGCCCACATTCGGCGGAATGACGTCCGCCAGAAGCAGGCTGCCGCCCTTGCCGAGCAGCCGCCGCCAGCCGGCGAGCAGGCCCGGCAGGTCGGCCTTGGGAATGTATTGCAGCACCGAATTGACGACGATCAGGTGGAAGCCGCCGTCCGGCAGCCCCGCCACATCCTCGGGCGAGAGCACCTCGATCTTCGGGTTTCCGGCATGGCGCGCTGCGAGCCCCGCACGCACCGAGGGCGCAGCGTCGCACAGCACCAGCGAGCCGCACCGCTCCGCGAGGCCGGCGGCGGACAGCGCCTCGCCGCAGCCGAAGTCGAGAATGCGGGCATCCGGCGCCGGCACGAACCGGGCGAGGTCGCCAGCTATGCGCAGATAATGCAACGCCTTGTGACGCTCGTTCACATAGACGGCATGCGCGCCGTCCCAGAAGGAGATCCAACCTGCCATACGCGCGTCCCCGGTACGCGGCTGCTTGTGGCACAGGTCGGGGCAGACCTCACGCGAAAAGACAAGCTTGGACTTTACAGTGGTGCCGATCATCCGGTGCGATGCCGGTCCTGCATGCAGGCGTTCCATTTTCAGCATGACATAAAAGGCGGCAGTCTGCATACAATCGGGTCATCCCGTTACCGCAACGGCAGCGATTCGGCGCCGCCATAACCCTTTGCTGCAAAGCAAAAAACGCGATCCGGCAGTCTTGGCATCCTTGTTGCTAACCCTTGAACCGGCAACAAAGGAGACGCCGATGGCGCCCAAAGTTCAGCTCCGCCTGAACGGCATTCGCAAGAGCTTCCCGGGCAAGTCCGAGCCCGTGAAGGTGCTCGACGGCCTGACGTTCGACATCCACGAAAAGGACTTCGTCAGCATCATCGGCCCGTCGGGCTGCGGGAAGACAACTGTATTCAATGTGATCGCGGGACTCGCCGAGCCGGACGAGGGCATGCTGCTCTATCGCGGCCAGGAGGTGGAGAACCTGCGCGGCCGGGTCGGCTACATGATGCAGAAGGACCTGCTGTTCCCCTGGCTGACCGTGCTGGACAACGTGCTGCTCGGCCTCGACGCCAAGGGCGTCAGCCCGGCTGAGGCGCGCGACACGGCGCGCGAATACATCTCAACCTTCGGCCTCTCGGGGTTTGAGAACGCCTATCCGAAGATGCTCTCCGGCGGCATGCGCCAGCGCGCGGCGCTGATCCGGACGCTGGTGCTGGACCCCGACATCCTGCTGCTCGACGAGCCGTTCTCCGCGCTCGACTACCAGACGCGCCTCTATCTCGAGGCGGTGCTGCTGGAGGCGGTGGAGACCTTCCACAAGACCGTGATCCTCGTCACCCACGACATCGACGAGGCGGTGGCGCTCTCGAAACGCGTGGTGGTCCTCAGCCACCGGCCCACCACGGTGAAGAGCGTGCACGAGATCGACCTCTCCGAGCGCTCGCCCATCGCCGCCCGCTCCGATCCGCGCTTCTCAGGCTACTTCCACACTTTGTGCGCCGAACTCGACATCCAGACGAGGGCCACCGCATGAGCCGCATGACGGAGACCGCCATGACCAAGCCCGGCGCCGCCGCCCCTGCCGCGAAGAAGAGCGTCGCGGCCCGCCGCCGGTCGCGCGGCAACGCGCTCGATTCCACCCTGGGGCGCTCGGCGCTCCAGATCCTCGCCGTGGTCGGCTTCTTCCTCCTGTGGGAGGTGGCGGTGGACATCGGCTGGGCCAACGCCTTCCTGCTGGGCCAGCCGAGCGGCATCCTCGGCGTGCTGGTGTCCTCGATCGCCGACGGGTCGCTGTTCGTCGACACGGGTTACACCGTGTTCGAGGCGCTGCTGGGCTTCGCCTTCGGCACCGTGATCGGCTCGCTGATCGGCCTGTCGCTCTGGTACTCGGTGTTCGTCGCCCGCCTCACCGAGCCCTTCATCGCCGCCATCAATTCGGTGCCGAAGATCGCTCTGGCGCCGATCATCATCTGTGGTTCGGCACCGGGCTGACCTCGAAGGTGGCGCTGGCGGTCTCGCTCACCGCCATCGTCGCCCTCATCACCGCCTACCAGGCCGCCAAGGACGCGGACAAGGACCTCCAGGCCCTTCTGTTCTCCATGGGCGCGGACAAGCACCGCATCTTCAAGAAGGTGATCGTGCCGTCCACGCTGCCGGCCATCATCGCCACCTTCCGCATCAATATCGGCTTCGCGCTGGTGGGCGCGGTGGTGGGCGAGTTCATCTCCTCCCAGCACGGCCTCGGCCACCTGATCTACACCGCCTCCAGCCTCTACGACCTCAACTCGGTCTGGGCCGGCCTGTTCGTGCTGATGCTGGTGGGCTTCGTCTTCTACCACCTCGTCGAACTGACCGAGCGCTGGCTGCTGCCGTGGAAGCAGGAGCAGCACTCCACCCAGATCAACGTCTGACGGTTCCGACCCTCCCGACTATCCAACCTCACCGGAGATTGCCCATGTCGTTTGTGCGCAAACTGAAGATGGCCTCGCTCGCGGCGGCGCTCGCGTTCGCCGCCGGCACCGCGCCCGCAGCCGCGCAGAACAAGAAGGTGGTGCTGTCGCAGGCCTTCCAGTCGATGCTGTATCTCCCGCTCTACGTCGCCATCAACAAGGGCTACTTCGAGAAGGAGGGCCTCGACCTCACCAAGGAGACCGCCGGCTCGCCCACCGCCGCGCTCTCGGCGGTGATCTCCGGCAGCGCCCAATTCTCCCTGCACGGCCCGGAATGGACCGCCATCGCCGCCGAGAAGGGCGCCCCGGTCTTCATCATGGCGAACGTGGTCAACGGCGCCGCCGTGTGGATCGCCGCCGCCCCGGACTTCAAGTATGAGAGCCCAAAGGACTTCAAGGGCCAGAAGGTCGTCACCGGCCAGATGCCCACCACCAGCACCTCGCTCTTCATCAAGCTGCTCAAGGAGAACGGCCTGAGCGAGAAGGACGTGGAGATGCTGCAGGTGCCGATCGGCTCCGAGCCCGGCCCGCTGGCCGCCGGCCAGGCCAAGCTCGCGGTGATGTACGAGCCCGGCCTCGACCAGGTGGTGGCGCGGGGCATGAAGGTGATCCTCGGCTTCCCGAAGCTCTACGGCCCCTACGCCTTCTCCTCCATCACCGCCCGCAAGGACGTGGACGCCGACCTCGCCCAGCGCGTCGCCAACGGCCTGGAGCGCGCCATGCGCTTCATGCACGCCAACGAGGCGGAGACGGTGGAGATCGCCAAGAAGGAGTTCCCGAAGCTCGATGCCGCGGTGGTGGAGGCCGCCACCAAGCGGATGCTGGCGGACGGCGTCTATCCGAAGAGCGTCGACATCACCGCCGCCGCGCTCAAGGTGGGCCTCGACACCCAGATCGCGCTCGGCAACCTGAAGGCCCAGCCGGACTACGCGACCTTCGTCGGCAAGGGCTTCATCGACAAGGCCCTGACCGTCAACTGACCTTTGCGCGCCGGCCGGCACGACCGCCGGCGCCCGCTCCCCATCCTGCGGCCGAAGGCCCGGACCCTGGCGGTCCGGGCCGTTCGCCCTGAAGCCGGACCTTTCCCAGACATGACCGAGACCTTCGCCCCCTGGGGGGTGCTCGACACCGTGCGCGCGTCGCCGAGGCACCCCTCGATCCGCGCGCCAGCGTCGCCGCCGTCGCCGCCCGTGCGCGGGCCTGTGAGCCGGCGGTGGGTGCCTTCACCCATCTTCCCGCCATCGACAGCGACGCCGATCCCGGCGCCGGGCCGCTCGCCGGCGTCGCCGTGGCGGTCAAGGACCTGATCGACACCGCCGGCATGCCCACCGCCTACGGATCGGCGATCTTCGCCGACCATGTGCCGGCCGAGGACGCGGCGGTGGTGAAGCGGCTGAAGGCGCTCTCGGCGGTGGTGGTGGGCAAGACCGTGACCACGGAATTCGCCTGGCGCCATCCCGCCGGCACCCGCAACCCCTGGAATATAGGCCACACGCCGGGCGGCTCCTCGTCCGGCTCGGCGGCGGCGGTGGCCTCCGGCGCGGCCCACGTGCGCTCGGCACCCAGACGCTGGGCTCGGTGCTGCGCCCGGCCGCCTATTGCGGCGTGGTGGGCCTGAAGGCGTCGTTCGGCGCCGTGCCGCGCGCCGGGGTGCATCCGCTCTCCCAGTCGCTCGACCATGTGGGCCTGTTCGCCCGCGCGGTGGACGATGTGGCGTTCGTCTTGTCGCTGATCGCCGAGGGCGACGGCGCGCCCGCCATCCCGGCCTTCCAGGTGCCGCCGCAAGGCCTCGACCCGTTCCCGAAGCCGCGCATCGGCCTCCTGAAGGGGCCGGAATGGGCGCTCCTGGACGAGGCCCAGCGCGATGTCGTGCGCGCCGCCGCCGCCGCGTTCGCCGCGGCCGGCGCGGTGGTGGAGGAGATCACCCTGCCCGAGGACTTCCAGCGGCTGGGCGAGATCAATACGACGCTGTGCGCGGCGGAGGGCGCCTACAATCTCGGCCCGCTCACCGACCGCTTCCCGGACAAGGCGAGCGAGCGGGTGAAGGCGCTGGTGGCGGCGGGCCGGGAGGTGGCGGCCCCCGCTTATGTGGCCGCGGCCCACGACCGGCTGGCGCTGCGCGCGGCCTTCCCGGCGGCGCTCGCGGGCTTCGACCGTGCTGCTCACCGGCCCCGGCCTTCGGCGAGGCGCCGGAAGGCCTCGGCAATACCGGCGATCCGGCGCTGTGCGTGCCGTGGACGACGCTCGGCGTGCCGGCCATCGCGCTGCCGGCGGGCACGGGTGCGAAGGGGCTGCCGCTCGGCATCCAGCTGGTGGCGCCGTTCGGTGCGGACCTGAAGCTGCTGCGCGTCGCCAAGGCCTGCGAGATCGCCCTTGGCCGCGGCCCGGCCATCGCGCCAGTCGGCTGACGGCAGACGCAAAAAAGGGGCCGCCTGAGCGGCCCCTTTCACCGTCCCGCTCCGCCTTCAGAGGGCGCCGTTGACACGCGCGAAGAGGGCGTCGTCGGTAGCGTCAGCGGCATGGCCGAGCGGGGCAGGATCGATGTCGGCGGCGTCCTGGGAGAAGTGCGCCGGCTCGCGCGGCGAGCGGTCCACCTCCAGGTGGAACACGTCGAAGCGGTTGTAGTAGCCCACCACGTCGTGGAACTGCTTGGGCTCCACGCAGCGCTGGGTGTCGATATCGGCGTAGATGATGCCCTCGTGGTCCGACAGCACGTCGGACACCACCTCGCTGGTGGGGTCGAGCACCAGCGAGATGCCGCGCGGCGAGTTGTCGATGATCTCCAGGCTCGCCCGGTTCACCGAGCCGATGGCCTCGCGCATGGCGGCATCGACGAAGCCGGAGGCGACGATGTTGAACACCTTGGCCTCGAAGGCATGGGCGCCGGCGCGGATCTCGATGGCGCGCTTGAGGTCGTAGGCGCCGTCCTCGCTCGGCGGGCGGGTCGGCCAGATCGGCGGGTAGGAGGAGACGTGCACCTGCTCGCCCTGCGCCATCAATGCGTAGCGCGCCAGCGGGTTGGTGTTCTCGCCGCAGATCAGCATGCCGATGCGGCCGATTTCGGTGGCGCTGACCCTGAGGCCGCGCGCGTCGCCATTGGCCCAGACCAGCTTCTCGTAGAAGGTGGGCACGAGCTTGCGGTGATGGTTGAGGATCGACCCGTCCGGGCCGATCAGGATATTCGAGTTCCAGATGCAGCCGACGCTCGCGTCCGTGCCCTCGGTGAAGCCGAGCGAGACGTGGACGCCGTGGCGGCGCGCCGCCACGCGGATGGAGCGGATGGCGGGATCGGAGAGCTTCTGCGCCTCGGCCACCAAAGCGCGGAAGAAGCCGTGATTGTAGATCGGCGCCTGCAGCGCCGCCCACACGGGAAAGCCCGGCAGGAAGGATTCGGGGAAGGCGACGAGCGCCGCGCCCGCATGGGCGGCCTCGGCGATGAGATCGCAGGCCTTCTCGGCGGTCTTCTCGGAATCGAGGAATACCGACGAGGTGTGGCAGGCGGCGGCCTTGAAGCGCGGATAGGTGACGGTCATCTGTGGCCCGGTCTTTAGACGGCGCGCAGCGCGCGGTTTCCGCCCATTAGTGGGTGAGGCCGGATGCCGGGAGAACCGCGAATTTCCGCACATCCCCCTGCACTTCTGCCCGGATGCGTCCGCGGTGCTTGCGCCAGTCCGCCGCCCGCACGCGCGGCCTCCCGCCGCCGCCCATGCGATCACCTCCGCGATGCCGCCCTTGAAGACAAAAAGGCATCGAAGGGAGAATTTGACTTTGTTTGTCTGGCGGCGCACAGAGGCTTCAGCGTCATCGCCTTCCAGTGGCGGACCAGGTGGCGGAGCGCCGGGGTGTGGCCCGCGCAGGAGACGAAGGGAAGCGAGGGGTGATTACGGGCCGCAGGGCAGCCGAGATCGTCGAGAGCATTCAGTCCGCGGTCGAAGGCGGCCAGCTCAAGCGGGGCCAGGGATTGCCCACGGTCCGCAAGCTGGCGGACGACCTCGGCGTGAACCGCAATACGGTGGCGGCAGCCTACAAGCTGCTGTCCGATGCGGGCATCATCGAGGGGCGCGGGCGCCAGGGCAGCCGCGTCGCCCTCGAGACCTCCGCTGCGCAGCACCTGCGCACGTCGCCGCGCGATCTTGCCGGGGGAAATCCCGATCCTGCGCTGCTGCCGGACATGGCGTCGGTGCTCAGGGCCGTCGGGTGGCGCCAGCGGGCCTATGAGGATCCGCCCGACGATCCGGAGCTGATCCGCATCCTCGGCCAGAGGTTTGAAAGGGACGGGCTGCCGATCGGCGAGTTGTGGCTGGCATCGGGCACCTTCGATGCCATCGCCACCATCTTCCGCAAGATGCTCGCGACCGGCGATGCCGTCGGGGTGGAAGATCCCTGCTTCATGACCACGCTGGGGCTGATGCGGCAGGCGGGCTACGCCACCCTGCCCATGGCAGTGGACGATGAGGGGGTTACGCCCGAGGGGCTGAGGAGCGCCCTCAAGGGCGGCGCGAAGGCCCTCATCCTGACGCCGCGGGCGCACAATCCGTTTGGCGGCTCCTGGACGCAGCCGCGGCTGGCGGCCTTGCGGGAGGTGCTGCGGGCCTATCCCGACGTTCTGCTGATCGAGGACGATCACTACGCCGTCCTGTCACGCTTCCCGCCGGTGTCGCTGGTTGACGCGGACCGCCCGCACTGGGCGATCATCCGCTCTGTCTCCAAATATATCGGCCCCGATCTGCGCCTCGCCGTGGTCAATTCCAGCCGCGAGGTCTCTCGGGCATGCCTGTCCCTGAGCGCATACACGTCGCGATGGGTCAGTTCGGTGCTGCAGACGTGCGTCCTGTCGGTTCTGTCGGCGCCGGGCTACGACCAGATGATTGCCCGGGCCGCATCCGCCTATGAGCGGCGCAGGGAGGGCATCGTCGCCGCGCTGGCCGCCGAGGGCATCAAGGCCCATGCCCGTGACGGCATGAATGTCTGGATCCCGGTGGACGACGAGCAGGCGGTCGCGCGCCGCCTCCTGGAAGGCGGATGGACCGTGCGCACGGGCGCCATCTTCCGCCTGGCCTCGCCGCCGGCCATCCGCGTCACCGCGAGCGCGATCGAAAAGTCGCTGTCCGAGGAGTTCGCCCGGACGCTGGCCGCGATCATTCGCGACGAGGGGGTCGAAAGAGGGGCCTGACCTCTTCCGACCCCATCGGGGTTCAGGCCGAAGGCGCCGGACCCGCAGTGCCGTCATGGGCGATGCCGAGCGCGCGCCGACCCGCTTCGCGGTGGCGATGCGGTTCGCGGTGAGCTGCCTCACGGCGTCCCGCGCTGCGGCGACGACCTCCGCCGGCGCGCGCTCCGGAATGCCCGCATCGAACGGCGGCTCGGGGTGATACTGCATGTAGAGCTGGATCTGCTGGGCCACCGCCGGGCCGCGCAGCATGGCCGCCAGCTGCAGCGCGCCGTCGATGCCCGACGTCACGCCGCCCGCGAAGACGTAGTTCCCCTCGATCACCACCCGGTCCGTCAGCGCGGTCGCGCCCAGATAGGGCAGGACCTCCATGGCCGCCCAATGGGTCGTGGCCCGCCGGCCCTTCAGCAGGCCGGCCGCGCCGCAGATCAGCGCGCCGGTGCAGACGGAGAACACGAACAGCGCGCCTGCCGCCTGGGTGCGGATGAAATCGAGCGTCGCCTCATCCTCCATCAGCGCCTCCTGGCCCGGCCCGCCGGGCACGTGAAGCACGTCCAGCTTCGGCACCTCCGCGAAGGTCTTCTCCGGCGTGAGGATGAGGCCGCGGGTATCCCTCACCGGCGCCAGGCTCTTGCCGGCGATATGGAGCGTCGAGTTGGGGATCCGCGACAAGACCTCGAACGGCCCGGTGAAGTCGATCTGGTCGAGCCCGTCGAACAGGATCGAGCCGATCTGGAGATGCGTGTCTGCGGGGATCATGACGGGTCCTTCCCTTGGCGCGTCGCGCGCTGGCGACCCCCATGTGTGCCAAGCACTCCAGCCATCGTCAAGACAAACGTTGACAAAGCATATTTTGACATACATTGTCTGCTATGATGTGGAAAATTACCTCCATTTTTGATCGTGAAACAGGCTCCGGCATTGAGTTTGAGGCTCGTTTTTCCAGGCTTTTGCTGGACAGACAAAATACGCACCGCCGGCCAATTGTATGACAAATCGGTGTACGTATGAGTAAATCGGGGGAATGAACCGGAGCGTTGCGCTTCGGCCCAGCCTCGAGGCGTCGAGGGCGTGCGCGCGCCCCGTCCGGGCCGCGCGCCGGCCGCCGCCGTCGCGTCCAGTTCGGCAAACCGCGCACGCCAGTCATCCACCCGCGCGCGGAAGGCGGGATCGGCAGCCACGAGGGCGAGCGCCCGAGCCTCGTCCGCCGGATCGGTCAGGCCCAGCACATGCTCGGCCGCCAGGTGGTCGAGGTCCTCGGGGGTCGGGGGCGTGCCTTGCGCGCTCATGCCAGGCACTCCCTGAGCGCCAGCAAGGAGCGGCGGATCCAGGACTTCATGGTGCCGAGCGGCACGCCGAAGCGCCCGGCCAGCTCGCCGTGGGTCAGCCCGCGCACATAAGCCAGCAGGATGGCGCTGCGCCGGTCCGGCTCCAGACGTTCCAGGCAGCTGCGCAGGCGGCCGCTTTCGGACAGGCGCATCAAGGCGACGTCGGGGCCGTCCTCTTCGCTTTCCAGGCCCATGGGCTCGAAATCATCCACCAGTTCGGTGCGCGTCTCGCTCCGCAGGATGTTGAGCGCGCGGTTGCGCAGGATGGCATAGATCCAGGTCCGTGCCGCCCCGCGCCCGGGATCGAAGGTGGCCGCCTGCCGCCAGACCAGCACGAAGGTGTCGTGCACCGCCTCCTCGGCCAGCGCCCGGCGGCGCAGCATCCGATACGCGACGCCCACCATGCGCGGCGCCTCGCGCTCGTAGAGCGCGCGCAGCCCCGCCTGGTCGCCGCGCTGGCAGGCGCGCAGCGCCTCGAGAATGTCGCCGTCGGGTGGGCTCATGCGCGTGCGTGACGTCCTTCGACTCCCCAACGGATGATATGCGCGGCGGACCGGTTTGGATGCGTCGCCCGCGAGATTTTTCGCTCCGGCCGGTCGCCGCAAAAAAATCCGCGCCCCGCTGCATCCGCGCCGGGGGATGGCGTGTAGCCGCTCCAGTCGGCCCCCGTGCCGGACAACCAGGGAGACGGACCATGATCAGGCAGACCCTTCTCGCGACGCTTCTGACCACCGTGGCGCTTGCCGGCGCTCAGGCCCAGACGGTGGCCGCGCTCGTCGGCGACGACACCATCGCCATCGTCGATACCAAGGCCAGCAAGGTGGCGAAGAGCTGGGCCATTTCCGGCGGTCCCGGCCGCGTGCTCGGCATCGACGTGCGCCCGGCGGACGGCCAGCTTTACGCCGTCTACGCCGACGGCACGGTGGCGACCATCGACATGGCGAGCGGCAAGGCCATGGTGAAGTCCAAGCTCGACATGATCCCCGCCGCCGGCACCACGGTGACGGTGGACTTCAATCCGGTGGCGGACCGGCTGCGGATCATGGGCTCGGATGGCATGAACCTGCGCGCCAACGTGGACGACGGCAAGGTGATCCGCGACGGCAACCTCGCCTTCGCCGCGAACGACAAGATGGCCGGCAAGACGCCGCAGGTGGTGGCGGGCGCCTACACCAATTCCATGAAGGGGGCCAAGGAGACCGCCCTGTTCGACGTCGACGCCTCCGGGGCGCTGTTGAAGCAGGCTCCGCCCAATGACGGCGTGCTGAACACCGTGGGCGCGCTGGGCCTGCCCGCCAAGGCGGTGGCGTTCGACATCGTCTCCGGCGCCGAGGGCGGGAACGCCGCCTGGCTCATGGCCGGCGACACGCTCTACAAGGTGGACCTTTCCACCGGCGCCGGCACCAAGGCGGCGACCATCTCCGGCGTGAAGGGCGCGGTGCGCGACATCGCCGTTTTGCCCGGCATGTGATGGCCGTCACCTCACCGGGCGCCGCGCCGGCCGGTGAGGGCGGATGGCACCTGATCCATCCGCCGCCAGCACCGTAATGGGGGCAACCCTCCCGCGGTGCCGATCGGTCCCACGTGACCCCCCGCCACGTGGAACTGGGGACGGGCGTTTACGCCCGGTCCCGCTGCCGTGGGGAGCCGGGCCGGCGATGCGGCTCCCGTTTGGCGCCCAGCCGTGGTAGACGGAGCGGATCGAGGAGTTCCGCCATGTCCGAGAATCGCGAGGTGAGCAGCCGTCCCGCACGGTGCCGACCTGAAGCGCTTCTTCGGCGGCTCGCCGGCCTGGGTCATCGCCCGCCTGATCCTGCTGTCCGTCGTGGTGGGCGTGATCATGGCGGCGCTCGGCCTCGACCCCGCCAACATCCTCCAGAGCCTCGTGGACCTGGTGCGGAACCTGTTCAATTTCGGGTTCGAGGCGGTGGAGCGCCTGTGGCGCTACTTCCTGCTCGGCGCGGTGATCGTCGTGCCGCTCTGGCTGATCCTGCGCATCTCCCGCGCCGGCCGCTGACGGCTCACGCGCCCGTCACCGGGTGAGAATGCGGTTCCCGCTTGGCTTGCGGTGCCGGCCGGGCAGCGCGGGCTCTAGGGAATGTCGCCGGGGAAAATGTGGACGCCGTCCGCCCCGAGCGGCAGGTCCTCGACCTTGCGGACGGCCGCAAGCGGCAGCGGTCCGTAGAGATGGGGGAAGAGGTCGCCGCCGCGCGAGGCCTCCCATTTGAGCGCCGGCCCCAGCGCTTCGGTCGCCACCGTGACGAGCTTCAGTTCCGCGAGGCCCGAGAAGTGCCGCCGCGCGGTCTCGCGCACCTGCGCCGCGGTGGAGAAATGGATGAACCCGTCCGTCACGTCCACCGGCGCGCCCGTGAAGACCCCCTGCGCCTGCGCCCGGCGCCAGAGCGCGGCGGGGCAGATCTTGAACACGAGATCGATGGCGGGCGAGGTCAAGGCGGATCTCCGGAATGGCTCGACCTTTCAGCTAGCCTGCCGGCGCCGCTGACGCCAGCCCTTGCGGCCTTCGACGTCTGGTGCGGATTGAAATCCTGGACATATCAGGAACAAATTCTTACTGTGCCGAGGCAGTCAGCGAGGGAACGCGCATCGCATGCTCACGCATGGGCAAATCTGGCGGGCGTTGGATCGGCTCGCGGAACAGCACAGCCTCTCCACCTCCGGCCTGGCGAAAAAGGCCGGGCTCGACCCCACCACCTTCAACCGGTCCAAGCGGGTGACCGGCGACGGGCGGCCGCGCTGGCCCTCCACCGAGAGCATCGCCAAGGCGCTCGCGGCGACCGGGGCGGGGGTGGAGGATTTCGTCGCCCTGCTCGATCGCGGCGCCGCACCGAGGGCTTTGCCGAGCATGCGACGC
>NZ_JBNFNU010000029.1:0-22328 GCF_057364445.1 Xanthobacter sp. BG11Y11_SDJG | reverse complement strand
GGCGCAAGGCCGCGCGGTCGCGCCGCTCGGGCGCGCCGGCCGCACCGCGTCAGGGGTCATGGCTTGATCGTGATGACTCTTCACCTTGGGTCCTCTCAATCGTGCGGAGACCCGATCCCGTCTTACATGCCGAGAAAGCCGACGCGGCCTGCGCCGATGCCAAGCGGGCCGAAGCTGAGCGCGACGATGTTCCGCACCGTGGGCGCCACGGGCACCGGTTTTGGCTGGTGTCCTCAGGCGGTGGAGCGCGGCTGCGCCCTGAAGCGACGCCGTCTCGGCTGGTACGGCTCGGTCTTGCGATCCTTCATGAAGTACGACGTGGCGCCGAAGATGATGCACCACATCCAGAAGTTCTGGTGCGTGTAATAGGCCGAATGAGTCCCAAGGATCAGCGACGCGCCGATGATGCCATAGAACAGCGCATAGCGCGCATCCGACTTCGCCTTCTCGAAGATGATGGTCATGGCCATCGCGACGAAGGAGATGAACACCAGCCCAAACACGCCAAAATCGATATAGGGCGCCGTAAACATGGGGAACGTGCCGCCGCCCATCATGTCATCATAGGTCCGGAACACGTCGCGGAACATGTCCCGGAAATAGGCCAGCGTGAAGGTGAATGCCTGGAGGAACTGCGTCGAGAACACGCCGTAGGTGTGGTCGATGTCCGCGCCCAGCGGCTGGATCGCGTTGAACATGTCGTTGCTGAAATAAAAGATCAGCTTCTGATAGCCGAGTTCGATCACCGAAGTCTGGATCGATGTCGTCTGAGTCAGCGTCAGATAATCGGGGATCGACCAGCCGATAAACAGGAAGGCCGCCGCGAACGGCAGGTATTTGATGCCCCAGTAGCGGCCGGAGATCATGATGGAGCCCACGTAGGCGGACAGCACCATGAGGAACAGGAGGATGCGCTGCGACATGACGATGGGGAGGATGAACAGAGCAGCGGCGGCTGTGACGAACAGCGTCGCAGACCTCAGCCTCTCCGCCGCGGTCAGAGCGCCGGTACGCAGGTGATAGGCATAGGCGAATGCGCCGTAGGCTCCGGTGGCGACGAATGAGGCGTAGAGCAGCCGCATGCCCACGAACAGCTTGTTCTGGAGCAGGACCTGGCGGGTCTCGTAGGAACTCTCCTGCGTCATCCGAATCAGGTTGCCGAGCGCCGAGCTGCGCGGCCGACACCGCGATCCACAGCAGCGTCACCCCGAGGGCGAAGAAGTGGAACCGCGCGACAAATTGAAGGCCGCGGGAAAAATTGGCGTTGCGAAGCTCTCCCGGCGCCCGGCTGCTGCCCATGACCAGCAGGCACGTGGCGATGAAGAAGAAGAGTGAGAGAACAACCCAGAATATGCCGAACGGCGACAGGTCGTAGGAAACCTTGTTCAGCATCATGAAGCGCTGAAGCAGCGGCATGCTGCCGTAGAACGTGTAGCCCGCGAACGTCGCCGCACCTCCCAGCGTCCAAGCTAGGCAGGCAAGAACCGGAGGGGAGATGACCAGGAAGGTGGACGGTCGGATGCGGGTCCGAGATTCAATCATACCGTTGCCTTCTGCAGCTTCTGGGCAAACTCGTAGAGTTGAATGTCAGGATAGCACAGCCGCTCGACCCGCGCGCGCTGGACCGGGGTCAGCTCCAGCTTCTCGCCGTCGGGACGTGTATTGCGGGTGATGGGGTAAATTCGTACGCCCGTGGCCGCCTCGAGGCGCGCCTTGAAGGCGTCGAGCTTCTCGAGCGTACCAACGAGATCGAAGCTCGCCAGACGCTCTCGAGCCGTGGCGATCTGGCTCTCCTCTAGGCCCTCGCGCGGCTGGAAGCGCATGCTGAAATAGAACAGGTAGATGGACCCGAACCGCACCGCCTCGTCCGTCTCCAAAAACTCGTCGAACGAGGTCGGGCGCTGCGCCTTGGGGTGGCGCCGGTGGGAATAGAGGTAGTGCGAGGTGAAGCGCTTGATGGGATCGCGCAGCAGCGTCGCATACATCCAGTCCGGCGCGGTGCGGCGGATGTTGGGATTGAAACGGATGTGCGCCGAGACGCACTTGATGTCCCGCTCCAGCAGCTGGGCGAGCATCACGTCGCGCATTTCGTGCTCGCGGTAGATGCTTTCCGCCCCTTCGGCATCGGGCCACACCCGGCGCCTCAGCGCGTTGCTGGCCTCCAGCGGAATGGTGGCCTGCGAGTAGAGGTATCGCATGCGCAGCGCCGAGCCGATGGTCGTGCCGCCGCATTTGGGCGCGTGGATATAGACGATTTTCTTTCCAAGTATAGCCATGTTTCACCGATGCCGATTTTGATCTAGGGTAACTGCGCCGAGAGCCAGAAAAATCTCTCATACAGACGAAAATTTATCTATTTATACAGAGTATATGCGCGATGTTCTCGATTTTATATTATTTTCTTATTGAAAATCCAGCTGGCGGTTGCATATGGCAAGCTGCGGAATCACCAAAGTCCGAGATCTTGAAATGCGTTTTTCCCTGACAGACCCGAAGAAGCACCGCTGGATCATGGTTTCGGGCGCGCCTCGAAGCGGAACGACGTTCGTCGGAACGGTGCTGGGCATGCCGCGCATGGTCAACACCATCTTCGAGCCGTTCAATCCCGCGGCTGGCGTCCTGTGGAACCAGCAGCGCTACCTTTATCTCGAATCCGTCGCTGCGCTGTCGGAGGAGGAGCGGCGCAACCTGTCCGATTTCTTCTCCTATGACTTCGAGCTGAAGCTCGTGCGTTCGACGCGCGACAAGAAGATCGAGCAGATGGTCAAGAGCTTGGTGGGCGGTGGAAATCAGCTGAGCCTTCTGCGCGCGCGCCTCAATCCGTTCGCGCAGGTCACGCTCATCAAGGATCCCATCGCGGTGTTCCTGGCCCATCTCTTCGCCGACATGCGGGACGTGCATACGGTGTTCCTGATCCGCCATCCTCTGTCCTTCGTGGGCAGCCTCAAGCGCCTCGGATGGCGGTACAAGCTGGCCCCGCTGCGCGAGCAGACGCGCCTGCTGGAGACCTACGCTCCGGAGCTGGCGGGTATTGAGCCGGCGCCGGACGACTGGGTGTCCGCCTCGGCGTGGATCTGGACCGCCATCAATCGTTACGTTCTCGCCTGGGGCCGCTCCGATCCGCGCATGACCATTTCCGTGCACGAGGCGGTTTCGGCCGATCCGGTGCCGGAGCTGCGTCGTCTGTTCGCCTTCTTCGACCTGCCGTGGTCCACCTCCATCGAGCGCTTCGTAGTCGCCTCCAGCAGTGCCGAGGGCAAGAGCAACGCGACCCAGGGCGTGGTGCACGACTTCAAGCGCTCCAGCGCCGACATATTCCAGGCGAGCATGAACCAGCTGGACGCCGATGAGCGACGCAAGGTTCTCGACATTTGCTGGCCCGTGGCGGAGCAGATCTATGCCCATCCCGAGCGCGGCGAAGTGCGCGACGCTTTCAGGGTCGCGGATCGCGAGGTACAGCTCAGCGCCGTCCCCTAGGCGCGCCCGACCCGGGCGACGATGTCCACCAAGCGCTCGGCACCGCTGCGCCAGGTGAAGCGCGCCACCCGGGCTCGGCCGCGATGGGCGAGGTCCGCGCGCAGGTCAGGTTCGGTGGCGAGCGTGCCGATGGCCCGCGCCAGGCTGGCCTCGTCGTCGGAGCGGAAGAAAAGCGCCGCGTCCCCGAGCACCTCGGGCATGGAGGCGGCGTCGCTGGAGATCACCGGGCAGCCCAGCGTCATCGCCTCCAGAGGAGGCACGCCGAAGCCTTCGTAGCGCGAGGGGAAGAGGAACACCGCCGCGTTCTCATAGAGTGCGCGCAATTCCTCGTCGCTCACCCGTCCGAGCTTGCGCACCGACGGGTGCTCGGTGCGCTCCTCGCCGCCGAACACCTCCTTGGAGCCGCCGCCGGCCACCGCAAGCAGCCAGCCATCCGGCGCTGCCGCCGCGAAGGCGCGCAGGCCGAGGGCGATGTTCTTGTTGGGAGTCTGGTTGCCCACTGTGAGTGCGTAGCGCCCTGGCGCGAGGCCGTGCCGCGCGAGAATGGACGCATCCGGCTCGACCTTCACGATGTGCTCCGCGCTGTCGCTGATGATGGCGAAGGCGCTCTCGGGCACGCGGCAGCCCCAGGCGAGCTCTCGCCGCGAGAACTCCGAGATGGTCACGAGTTGTGCCGCGCGCCGCGCGAGGCGCGGCCGCAGCAGCGTGTGGAACAGGCGGTAGCCTTTGGAGAAGTTTTCTGGGAACCGGAAGATGGCAGCGTCGTGCAGCACCAGCACGGAGCGCGGATGGAGCAGGGGCCCCGCGTTGGCGAGGTTGACGAGGACCCCGTCGCGCGCGGCGGCGAAGAGCTCCACCTGTTCCCAGGGATGGCCCTTCAGCCGCCCCACCTCGCGCACGGGAATGCGGTCAAGGCCGATCTCAGCGCGCGCCGCGGGTACCAGGAGCGCCACATCGAGGCGCGCGGCGAGGGCCGCGTCCTCGGCGAGCAGCGCATCGAGCGCGCAGACCACCTCATGGGCGTAGCGCTGCACGCCGGAGGACGGCTGGGTGAGGAAACGCCCGTTGAGATAGACCTTTTGCATCACCGCTTCCCGCACGTGCTGTCCCGGCTCAGGCCCGGCCGGCGACCGAGATCAGGAGCTTTTGCGTCTCCCCCCAGATGAACTGCTGCGAGAAATCGCGGCAGACCCGCTCGCGCGCCGCCAGTTCCATGCGCGTGCGGCGCACGGGATCGCGCAGAAGCTCAGCCACCGCCTCGGCGAAGGCGGGCACGTCGTGCAACGGCACCAGGAGCCCGCTCACCCCGTCGGCCACCGCTTCCTCCACGCCAGGCACCTTGAACCCCACGGACGCGCGCTCCATAGCGGCGGCCTCCAGGAGCACGTTACCGAAGCCTTCGAAGAAGGAGGGGAATACAAACACGGTGGCGAGGGCGTAAAGCGGTCGTGTGTCGGCCACGAAGTTGAATCGCCGCATATGCGGGTCGTGGGCGAGGGCGGTGGCGGTGCTCTCGGCGATGGGATCGCGCTCGTCGTCCGGGCCGGCGCTGATCAGATAGGTCTCGGGGAATTCCCGCGCCACGATCTCGTAGACCGCCGGCAGCAGGTCCACCCCCTTCTCCCCGCACATGCGGCCGATGAAGACCAGCACGTTCGACGCGCACGGGATCTTGAGCTCGTCGCGCAGGGCCGCGCCGGCGCGCACGTTCGCCTCGGTCAGGGCGTAGTGCTCCACGTCGATGCCGTTGCTCGAGCCGTGGCCGATGAAGTGGATTTTCTCCACGGGCGCGATTTTCTCGGCGATCAGGAAGTCGCGGATCTGGCGCGAGATGGGCACAATGGCGTGGCACAGCTTGCAGATCAGCACCTCGGAGGCTTTGTAGACCTGCCGCTTGCGCCCGGTCATCATCTCGTACACGCAGCGCCGGTAGACGAAGATCAGCCCGCCGTTGAAGGTCAGGCGCGCCGCGATGGATGCGAGCAGCGAGGCTTTCGGCGTGGAAATGTGGATTACGTCGAAGCGGTTCAGAAGAAAGAACCATAGGAACCGAGCGATGCTCACGAAGTCCTTGGGCGAGGGCATGCGCCGCATGGGGATGATCTTGAGGTTGAAGTCGCCGAAGTCCTTGCGCGGGAAGTCGTTGTATTCGGTGTCGCCGACGATCGCCGTCACGCTCCAGCCGTTGGCGATTAGATAGGGGAACAGTCCCTTGTAGAGGGTCCTCAGCGTCAGGCTGTGCGTGCACACGAAACAGACGCGCTTCTTCATTGCCGTCCCCTTCAGCGAAATCAAAGACCGGCGGCGGAAGGCGCGGCCGCGTGCCGGTCGGTCGGCCTGTCGGCGACGCACGCGATGCGCGCGGCGAGCTCGTCCCACGTGAGCACGCTCTCCACCGGCACCGCCTGCCGGTCGAACGCGCGCGCCGCCTCAAAGGCGGCGCGGATGCTTGCCTCGTCGCCGGTCCGGGTAGCCGAGGAAAATGAGGTGCCGGCCGCGAGCACAGCGCCTCTGGAACCACGCTTGCCAGACCGCAATAGACGTATTGGGGCAGCCTGTTGGAATGCTCCGCCTGATATTCGAAGCCAGGCCGCGCGAGATAGGGCGCAAAGCCGATGTCGGCGAATTTCACGTAGGGCACGAGCTCGGCAAAGGGGCGCTCGCCCATGATCTTGATGTTGGGCTGACGGGGCACCGCCTTGGCTGATCCGAACTGGATGAAGTCCCAGTCCGGAAAGAGCAGGGCGGCGCTCTGAAGCGCCTCGGTATCGAGGCTGGAACTGCCGGAGATCACCACCTTGACGCGGCCATCCGCCTCGTACGGCGAGGAGAGGGCTGCGTCGAACAGGCCCTTCTCAAGCCCCATGGGGTCGAGCTGAATGCGCCCGCGCCCGGCGAAGCGGCGCGCCAGATGCTCGCTGGCAAGGCTCACCGCCGCCACGGAGGCCACCGCGCGGTCTTCGTCCAAAAGCAGCGAAGGCACGGCCGGATACCTCGAGATTGTCCGAGACTCGATAGACAATGGGCGCCGAGGTGGCGCGCCGCACGTGGTCCAGCATCGCGAGTCCGCCGCAGCTCTCTACCACCACCAGCTCCGCGCCTCGGGCGAAGTCCTCCACCACCCGGCCCATCGGCCAGGGGTAGACCGAGGTTACCGCGTTCGCGAGCTTCATGAGCGCGCCGCGCGCGCGCCCGAGCTGGTGAAAGGGGGTGCTGACCACGCCGACGCTCAAATCCTCCTCCAGCCGTACCAGCTGGTTGAGGCCGATGGTCTCGCCGAATTCGGTGCGCCGGTCACCTTTCAGCCGCGTCACCCAGCTGTAGTCGCAGGTGACGAACCGCACGTCCCATCCCGCGCGCCGCAGCGCTTCACACAACCAATGCATACCGCCGCGCCGCCGCTGGCGGTAGAGATGGTAGCTCAGGATCAACGCGCAGCGGCGCGCCGGCATCGCCATGGCCGCGTCACTCAAACGAAGGTTCCCCCGCTCTCGATCTTCCAATCTTCCAGCGCCGCCTTGAGGTCGCCCTCATAGACGTAGCCGGCGCCCCGCAGTGCGGTCGGCAGGATATTGGTCGAGTGCACCAGCTTGCGCATGCGGGCTCGGTTCACCGACGTCTTCAGCCCGACGGCGGAGAGCATCTCGAAGGCGAGGCCAGCGGCCGACATCACCGGCAGGGGCACGAGATATTTCGGCATGGCGAAACCGGCCACTTCGCTGAAGGCGCGGCAGATGTCCTCTGTGGTCGTGCGGTCGGGATAGGCGAAATTATAAGTGAATTCGCGGCGGCCGAGACCGCGGGCGAACTCCATGGAGCGCACGAGTTCGCCCACATAGCCGCACGATTTGATGGTGTCGCGCCGGCCCGGATAGATGAAGCGGCCCTTGGCGAGCAGGGCCGCGAGGCGGGTGAAGTTGCCGCCTTCGCCGGGTCCGAAGATCACCGCCGGGCGCACCACCACAAGGCGCCGGTCCGCGCCGTTGTCGAGCCAGGAGCGGTGGATTCCCTCCGCCTGGAGCTTGGAGCGCCCATAGGCCGAGTTGGGCGCCGGTTCGGACGCCTCGTCGACCGGTTCCTCGGTGGGGCCGTAGACCGAGATTGAGGCGGTGAAGAGCAGATAGGTGCAGCCGATCTTCTTGGCGTAGTCGCACACGTTGGTGGCGCCCAGCACGTTGGTCCAGAAATATTCCCAGTCCTCATGCCCGGGGGTCGTGTGGACCGCGGCCAGATTGTAGATCTCCGCTCCCTCCACCGGCCCCGGCAGGTCGATGGACTTGCGCACGTCGCCGATCAGGTACTCGACCCCGTCGACGCGCTGCTTCGGCTCACGGATATCCACCGAAACGACGCGGCCGTGGCGGCCCGTGGCGAGCAGATGGCGCATCAGGTGCGTGCCGATGAAGCCCGCCCCGCCGAACACGATGGCGCACGGGGACCCGCTGGGTGCCGACATGGTCTCTTCCTCGTCCGATGATCGGTTCATCGCGCCGCTGCGCGCCGCTGCGCCGGCCTTTGTCACCTGCCCATCACTTGCCATAATACTCGCGGTACCATGACACAAAGGCAGGCACGCCCACCGAGATGGGGGTCGAGGGCCGATAGCCGGTGATTGCCTCAACCAGGCGCGGGTCCGCAAACGTCTCGCGCACATCGCCCTGCTGCATGGGCAGCATGATCTTTTCCGCCGGCTTGCCGATGGCGGCCTCGATCGCCTCCACGAAGTCGAGGAGTCCCTCCGGCTGGCCGCCGCCGATGTTCACCACCCGCCAGGGCGCCACGGGAGAGAGGGAATCGGTCACCCCTTCCGCCGTCACCGGCTGGCCGATTACGGGCGGGGCGGCGGCGAGGCGCACCACTGCCTCGATCAGGTCGTCCACATAGGTGAAGTCGCGCCGCATCTCGCCCATGCCGTAGATCTCGATGGGCTTGCCGGAAAGGATGGCGTTCACGAACTTGAACAGCGCCATGTCCGGGCGCCCCCACGGCCCGTAGACCGTGAAGAAGCGGAAGCAGGTGGTCGGCAGGCCCCACAGGTGCGCGTAGGAGTGGGACATGGCCTCCATGGCCTTCTTTGTGGCCGCATAGAGGGTGATGGGCCAGTCCGCCTGGTCGCTCTCGGCGAACGGCATCTTCTCGTTGCCGCCATAGACCGAGCTGGTGGACGCCATGAGCAGGTGCTTGGGCTTGGCGCGCTTGGCCACGTCGAGCACGTTGTAGGAACCGATGAGGTTCGAATCCACATAGGTGCGTGGGTGCTCGATGGAGTAGCGCACCCCCGCCTGGGCGGCCAGGTGGACGATGACGTCCGGCTCAGCCATGTCGGTGGCCTCGGTCAGGCGCTCGATGTCCTCGAGCCGCGCCTCCACTGCCCGGAAGCCGTTGGAGCGACCGAGGATGGCGTGGCGGCCCTCCTTGAGGCTGCGATCGTAATAGTCGGTCATGCCGTCGAACCCGACGACGAAATGCCCGTCATCCAGCAGCCGCTTGGCCAGATGAAAACCGATGAAGCCGGCCGTGCCGGTGATCAGAAAGCGCATGAATGGTCTCGTCCGTGTTAGTGGGCCAGGAGGGCGCGCGACGCGAGCGGCGCCCCTTCCTGGCCTGGCGTGGGTGGGAAACGATCAAGGTCCGCGGGGCTGCTCCGGGTCGTCGTCCGAGCCCGCGGGCTCAGGTCGCTGGCGCGCCTTGCGGCGCAGCAGCACCGTGGCTTTCAGGTCGTTGAAGGCTTCCCGGGCGAAGACCATCAGAAAGCCCACATAGAGCACCGCCCCGAGCGGGACGATGACGGCGAAGCGGACGAACTCATCGAAGCCCTCTCGCACCATGAGCAGGTCGAGCCCCATCAGGATGCCGGCCATCAGGAGGCCGGCCACATAGGGCTTGAGGCTCGCCAGCACGATCGGCTTGACGGCAATATTGAGCTGTCGCATGGCCCAGAAGATAAAAGGAATGGAGATGTAGTTCGCGATTACGAAGCCGATCGTGAACACAAATATATTGAAGAAGGATAAGATGTAGCACAAGATCAGTGCCGTTCCCAACCCGAGCAGGCCGCGATAGAGCGGGAGATCGGGCCGCCCCACCGACGTCGCCGTCGCGATGAACAGGGACGAGATCATGCTGGTGAAGCCGATGAGGCACATGAGCTGGAGGATTTCCACTGACTGCTCGGCGTTGTCCTGGCCGATCACCAGCGGCAGCAGCGGCGGGGCCGCCGCCATCAGCCCGAGATAGACCGGCGAGGAAATGGCCGAGAGCGCGCCCATGGCGCGCGGTAGCGCGGCGTTGAGGCCGCCCGGCATGGCCTGGGCGCGCATCATCAGCGGCAGGGCGGTAAAGCGCGCGGGCGCCAGCGTCAGAGTGTCGGCGAGTTGCACGAAGCGCTGGGCGATCTGGAACGCGCCGGACGCGACGACGCCGAGGTTCGTCGCGACGATCAGCTGGAGCGCGGGAAGCACCATGGAGCCGGCGAGGTTGCGCCCGGAGATGTGCAGCACCATGGGCAGCACCGCCTTGCAGTCCGCCCAGGTGGGCCTGGCCGATGGTCGCCATTTGCTGAGCGTCAGGGTGAAGAGGGAGCTGAAGAAGGCGTTAGAGAGGGCGAAGAAGGTGAGCGCCCACCCCCCCAGCCGGTCACCCCGAGCCAGATGGCGATGGCGCCGGACAGCGCCAGGGCGACCGTTGTGCGCAATGCGAGCGACTTGATCTTGAGTTGCTTGCGCAGCAGCCCCTCGGGAATCGCGGTCGCCCCGAACATGAGCGGTGTCACCGCCATCGCCGCGAGGTAGTCGCCGGCGCGCGGATCGTCCAGCAGAGGGCCGAGGTAAAACGAGCTGATGAACAGGGCGATGCTCGCGACGATCCCGAGGCCCATGGAGAGGGCGGCCACCGAGCTGACGAAGGATGGGGTCTGGACCTGGTCGACGATCAGGGAATCGGAAAATCCCACGCGCTGGATCTGCTGGAAGAAGCGTATGGGCGCGAAGGCGGCCGCGAACGCGCCGATGTCGGCGAGGGTGAGAAAGCGCGTGAGGATCAGGAAGATGACGGTGTTGAGCCCGAAGCGCGACCATTGCAGGACTACGGACCAGATGCCGGTGCGCGCGACCGTCTTGTGATCGATCATCGGGGTGCGGCTTTCTTCTCGCTCGGGTTCTTGATGGCGGTCCACGCGCGCCACGACGAATTCAAATCTACCACCACCAGGCGATGCCCAGCACTGCCACGACCCCCACGATCAGGTTCAGCGGTGCGCCGATCCTTACGAAATCCGTGAAGCGATAGCCGCCTGCGGCGTAGACCAGGGTGTTGGTCTGGTAGCCGATGGGGGTCGCAAAGCTCGCGCTCGCGGCGAACATCACGGCGATGGCGAATCCGCGGGGGTCGAGCCCCAGCCGCACCGCGAGCGTCATGGCTATGGGTGTCATCACGATAACAACTGCGTTGGCGGTGACGATCTCAGTCAGCAGCGAGGCCAGAACGTAGACCACCGCCAGGATGGCGATGCGTGGCCAAGACGAGATCAGCGGCAAGAGCGAGTCCACCACCAACTGCACGGCGCCCGAACTCTCAAGCGCCCGGCCGATCACCAGCATGGCGTAGAGCAGAATGATGATTCGCCACTCGACGGCCTGCATGGCTTCGTCGGCATCTACGCAGCGGGAGAGCAGCACTACGGCGACGCCGATCCAGGCGAGGCCGACGATGGGCATGACATCAAATGCGCTCAGCGCCACCACGAGGCCGAGAGAGAGCGCTGCGATGGGCGCCTTGTCGTGCCGCAACCCCGCTCTTGGGGCTGGCTGAGATTGATGAGGCCGCAATCCGCGGCGATGTTGGCGAGGTCCGCCGGCGCCCCTTCCAGCAGCAGCGTGTCTCCCACCTGGAGCGGGATGTCCTCAAGGCGGTCGTTGAGGTTGGCCTCGTGTCGATGCAGCGCCACCGGATAGACGCCATAGCGGCGACGCAGCCGCTCTTGGCGTAGGGTTCGCCCCAGCCACCGCGAGGTGGGTCCGACAATGGCCTCCACCAGCGTGTCGCGCCGGGTGGCGACGGGCTCGATGTCCTCGCTCTCGGGATCGGCGCCGGATGGTCGAACCTCGACGCCTTTGCCTTCGCGTAGCGTAAGGACGTTCTCCACCGCGGAGCGGAGCACGACGATGTCTCCCACCTGCAGGCGGATGTCGGAAAAGTTGCGCCGCAGGGAGGCGTCGCCGCGCACCACGTCCACAACCGTACGGTCCTGACCCTTGAACAGCGGTACATCCAGCGGGTTGGCGCCCACATGCGGCGAGTTCTGGGGGATCAGCACCTCCACCAGGAACTTTGCCCGCGATTTCAGGCCCAAGGCGTCGGTCACCGTGGTGCGGACCGGGATCAAATAGCGCGCGGCGATCACCAGATAGATGCTCCCGGCGAGCGCCACCAGAGCGCCGACCGGCGTGATCTCGAACATGGAGATGGGCGCAAGCCCGGCACTCTGCACCACCCCGTCCACCAGCAGATTGGTGGAGGCGCCGATGAGCGAGAGTGTGCCGCCGAGGATGGTGGCGAAGGACAGCGGCATCAGCATGCGCGAAGGCGCGATGTCGCAGGCCTGGGCGAGAGCGATCGTGACGGGAATCATCATCACGACCTGGGGAATGTTGTTGAACAGGGACGAGATGACGGTGTTGACGACGATGAAGACGCTCATCAACGGCACGAAGCCGAACCGCTTCAACTGCTGTAAGCGGAACCCCAAGCTCTCCAGCAGGCCAGTGCGCACCAGGGCCGTGGTCAAGATGAACATGGCGATGATGGTCCAGGGCGCGCTGTTGGAGAGCGCGCCCAGCATCTTCTGCGTATCCACCAGTCCCAGCAGGAGACACGCCGCCATGCCGGAAATGGCCACCACCTCGGGCGCGAAACGCTCGCTGGCGAAGGCGGCAAGCATGGCCGCGACCAGGGCAAGCGCCAGCTCCGCAGCGTAGGCTTCAAGTCCCAGCATAGCCACACTAAGCTCAGGAGTTCCGAAAGTAAGGCCGCGTCGAAGCTCAGATGTATCCGCGCTCCTTGAGATGGGCGATGAGCTCGTCGGCCAGAGCCTCGGGATCCTTGGTCCCGCCCTGCAGCGTGATCTCCGGCTGTTCGGGGCGCTCGTAGGGGCTGTCGATGCCGGTGAAGTTGCGGATTTCACCGGCACGGGCCCGCTTGTAGAGCCCTTTGGGATCGCGGCTTTCGGCCACGTGGAGCGGCGTATCGACGAACACCTCCACGAATTCGCCCGGCATCAGCAGATCGCGCGCCATGCGTCGTTCGGCCCTGAACGGAGAGATGAAGGAAACGATTGCAATCAGTCCCGCATCTACCAGCAGGCGCGAGACCTCGGCGACGCGGCGGATGTTTTCCACCCGGTCCGAATCGGTGAAGCCGAGGTCCTTGTTGAGGCCGTGGCGGACATTGTCGCCGTCCAGCATGGTGGTGTGGCGGCCGAGCTGGTGCAGCTTCTTCTCGACAATGTTGGCAATGGTCGACTTGCCGGCGCCCGACAGGCCGGTGAACCACAGTACAGCCGGCTTCTGCCCCTTGATGGCTGCGCGGCTGTCCTTGGAAACCTCAAGCGCATGCCAGTGCACGTTGGTGGCGCGGCGCAGGCCGAAATCAATCATGCCGGCACCGACCGTGAGGTTCGACATGCGGTCGATGACGATGAAGGCGCCGGTCTGGGGCACGCTCGCGAACGGGTCGAAGGCGATGGGCGTCTGGGTGGCGATGTTCACGAAGCCCACCTCGTTCAGCGCCAGCGTCTTGGCCGCAAGCTGCTGGAAGGTGTTCACGTCAACCTTGTGCTTGATCTCCGTGATCGAGGCGCCCGTGGTCTTGGTCGCCACCTTGATGAGGTAGGAGCGGCCCGCCAGCATGGGCTCGTCGTGCATCCACAGCAGATGCGCGGCGAACTGGTCGGAGAATTCCGGCCGCGCCCCGGCGGCCGCGATCACGTCGCCGCGGGAGATGTCCACCTCGTCCGCCAGGGTGATGGTGACCGCCTCGCCGGCGGCGCCCTCGGCCAGCGCGCCGTCCTGCGTGACGATGGACTTGACCCGCGTGGTGACCCCCGAGCCCGCCACCACCACCTCGTCGCCGGGCTTCACGGTGCCCGAAGCGATGGTCCCGGAGAAGCCGCGGAAATCGAGGTTCGGACGGTTCACCCATTGCACCGGCATGCGGAACGGGCGTGAGGCGGCGGCGCTCACCACCTCCACCTGCTCCAGGTGCTCGATCAGCGACGGGCCGATGTACCAAGGCGTGCGTGCGCTGCGCTCGATCACGTTGTCGCCAAAGCGCGCGGAGAGCGGGATCGGCACCAGGGTCTCGAACTTGAAGCCGCTGGCGAATTCCCGGTAGGCGTCGACGATGGAATCGAACACGTCCTGCGAGAAGTCGACCAGATCGATCTTGTTGATCGCCAGCACCACATGGCGGATGCCGAGCAGCGAGACGATGTAGGAGTGCCGCCGGGTCTGGGTGAGGATGCCCTTGCGCGCGTCGATGAGAATGACCGCGAGGTCGGAGTTGGACGCGCCGGTCGCCATGTTGCGCGTGTACTGCTCATGGCCGGGCGTATCGGCGACGATGAACTTGCGCTTGTCGGTGGCGAAGAAGCGGTAGGCCACATCGATGGTGATGCCCTGCTCGCGCTCGGCGGCGAGGCCATCCACCAGGAGCGCGAAGTCGAGGTCTTCGCCGGTGGTGCCGTGCTTGCGCGAGTCGCTTTCCAGCGTCGCGAGCTGGTCCTCGAACAGCAGCTTGGTGTCGTACAGCAGGCGGCCGATGAGGGTCGACTTGCCGTCGTCCACGCTGCCGCAGGTGAGGAATCGCAGCAGGCTCTTGTTCTCGTGGGCCGCGATATAGTCCGCGAACGAGCCGAAGTTCTGAGCCTCGTTCATCAGAAATACCCCTCGCGCTTCTTCTTCTCCATGGACGCGGCCTCGTCATGGTCGATGAGCCGGCCGGCGCGCTCGGAGGTGCGGGCGATCAGCATCTCGCGCACGATCTCTTCCAGCGTGACCGCATCGCTGTCGATGGCGGCGGTGAGCGGATAGCAGCCGAGTGTCCGGAAGCGCACCTTGCGCATTTCCGGCGTCTCCCCCGGCTCCAATGGCAGGCGGCCGTCGTCCACCATGATCATCTGGCCGCCGCGCCACACGATCGGGCGCTCGGCGGCGAAGTAGAGCGGCACGATGGGGATTTTCTCCATCAGGATGTACTGCCAGATGTCGAGCTCGGTCCAGTTGGACAGCGGGAACACGCGGATGGATTCCCCCTGCCGGATGCGCGCATTGTAGAGGTTCCACAGCTCCGGCCGCTGGCTCTTGGGGTCCCAGCCGTGATTGGCGGAGCGGAAGGAGAACACGCGCTCCTTGGCGCGGCTCTTCTCCTCGTCGCGGCGCGCGCCGCCGAAGGCGGCGTTGAAGCCGTATTTGGTGAGCGCGGTCTTCAGCGCCTCGGTCTTCATGATCTGGGTATAGAGCGAGGAGCCGTGATCGAACGGATTCACGCCTTGGGCAAGGCCGTCCTGATTGGTGTGGACGATCAGGTCGAAGCCGAGCTGACGGGCCATGTCGTCCCGGAACAGGATCATCTCCCGGAATTTCCAGGTGGTATCGATGTGCATCAGCGGAAACGGCGGCTTGGACGGATAGAAGGCCTTCACCGCCAGGTGAAGCATCACCGCGGAATCCTTGCCGATGGAGTAGAGCATCACCGGGTTGCTGAACTCGGCGGCGACCTCACGCATGATGTGGATGGACTCTGACTCCAGCCGCTTGAGGTGCGTCATACGATCTTGGGACACGCTCACCACCTTGGCTCGATGTTGGTGCACGAAGTCGGGCTGAGCCCGGCACGAATTCGACGGAAAGCCGAAAACTGCAATATCCGACACGGATGCTCCGCGCATCCGAAATGGGATGTCCTCTTATCCACGCTGCCGCCATTCGGGTGAAGCGGACGCCTCCGCCTCACCCGTTCGGCCGTGCTGGTCCTGGCTGCTCCGGCGGTTACCACGCCGGCGCGAGCAACTCCTCGGCCGTGCGTACGCGCACGGTTCCGCGTAACATAGAAATCAGCATCTCCACCCGGCCTTTCGCATCGAGCCGCAGGAGTGTTCCCACCTGCCCGGCGAATGGGCCGTCGACCACGCGGACGACATCGCCCGCGCACAGCCCGCTCAGAGAACTGATGGTGCCATTTGGGCCGGTCCGCGCCATGAGGCCTTCAACAATGCCAGGGGGAACCGCGCAAGGCCTCTCGCCTGCCATAATCAGGCCGGTGACGCCGCGGGTGCCATTGACCGACCGCCATCGGTGGAGGCCCAGGTCGAGGCAGACGAATACATAGCCGGGAAACAAAGGGGTGGAGACGGTTTCCGTCTTGCGCGCATGCCGCCGAACCACTGAAAGGCGCGGCAGAAACGCATCAAAACCCTGCTGTTGCAAGTGGTTGACTGCAACAGCCTCGCAGCGCGCAATCGTATGCGCCGCGAACCATCGCGGGTGTGAATCCATAGCCAAGTGTTTTGCGCCCCCCTGGCCGCTCGGGTCGCCGCCAAGGTCTGCAGGCAGGCGGTCCGACCGGCATTGCTGGCACCCCGCTGCGAGCGGCGTCACGGACTGGATGGGCCGACGAAGCGATTGCACGGGTGTAACCGTTGCCTCGGCCAAGTCCTGCCTCCAACGCCAACTGTGCAGTGCAGCAATCGGTTGAAGTTATCCTCGGAGCGCCGGGATGTCGAGGCACTTAAGGTGGTGAAAAATGCCGAATCGCATCCGGCCCGCACACCCGTGCGGATCGCCAACCTCATGAAAATCATTGGTCGGGAGGGTATCGGCCGGGAGCTCCGACCGGGGAGGAGGCCCTGCGATCGGAGGTGACAAAATTCGACCGGTTCCGGGGCGAGAAATTTTGCGCCAGATGCGGGCTTTGTTGCGCTGCAAGGCCCTAGACGGGCCGATCCCCTTGTGCCAAAGCTAGGCCCGCGACGGGCGCATTCGAGGCGATCGCGTTCACTGACGAGGGCGAAGATGAAGATTGTGCCTGTGATCTTGGCGGGCGGCACAGGAACGCGCCTCTGGCCTTTATCTCGCACCAGTCTTCCTAAGCAGTTCCTGCCACTCAATTCCGATTACACTTTGTTTCAGGAGACGTTGCTGCGTGTGGCGCCGGGCGCTGACTTCGCGGATCCTGTGGTCATCACCAGCCATGACTATCGGTTTTATGCGCAGCGCCAGGCGCACGATCTGGGCATCGCGCCGGCAGTCCTGCTCGAGCCGGCAAGGCGCGACAGCGCGCCGGCTTTGATCGCGGCCACTGCGTTTGTGGCGCGTCAGCACGGGCCGGAGGCGCTTGTGCTCGCTCTCGCCTCGGATCACGTTGTGCTGGAGGACGACAAGTTTCGCGCCTGCGTCGATGTGGCGGCCCGTGCCGCGGCGCTCGGCCACATCGTCACCTTTGGCATCGCGCCGGACAGCCCGCGCACCAGCTACGGCTATATCGATCTCGGCGAGGCGCTGCCAGTTTCAGGCGCGTTCAAGGTGCGGGCGTTCGTGGAGAAGCCCGACGCGGCAACAGCGCAGCGCTATCTCGATGCCGGCTACCTTTGGAATTCGGGAAACTTCCTGTTTCCCGCCCATCTCATGCTCGCCGAGGCCGAGGCGTTCGAGCCGGCGATTGCGGCGCAGGCCATTGCTGCGGTGGATCTCGCCCAGGAGGATATCGGCTTCGTCAAGCTCGACGCCGCCGCATTCGAGGCCGCCCCCTCAAAGTCGATCGATTTCGCGGTTCTGGAGCGGACCAGCAAGGCCGCGGTGGTCAGGGGCGACTTCACCTGGTCCGACGTCGGTCCTGGGACGCGGTGTACGAAATCGGCACCGCCGACGGTGCCGGCAATGTCTCCAAGGGGCCTGTCACCCTGATCGACAGCACCGGCAATTACGTGCGCAGCGACGGTCCGCTGGTGGCCGGCATCGGCATCGAGAACCTCGCGGTGATCGCCACTGACGATGCGGTGCTGGTCATGCCCGCCAACCGTAGCCAGGACGTGAAGACCCTGGTGGGTGCACTCAAGAATGCCCGTCGCAACGAGGTAGAGACCCACAACAAGGTGCACCGCCCTTGGGGCAGTTACGAGAGCGTATGCCGCGGCGAGCGCTTTCAGGTGAAGAAGATCGTGGTGGAGCCCGGCGGCACCCTGTCGCTGCAGAAGCATCACCATCGGGCCGAGCACTGGGTGGTTGTGCATGGCACGGCAGAAGTGACGGTCGGCGAAAGCGTGAGGACCGTCAACGAGAACGAGTCGGTCTACATCCCCATGGGCAGCGTGCACCGGCTTGCCAATCCTGGGCGCATTCCCCTCGAACTGATCGAGGTGCAGACCGGCTCCTATCTCGGGGAGGACGACATCGTCCGCCTGGAGGACGTCTATCGGCGCACCTGAGGCAGGGGGCCTTCGCGGGGCGAAATCTGCCCTTCATGGACGACGCATATTGACGATGACTGCGGGGCTGTTGAGCCGCGCGGATTGAATGGCAAGGGGCCAAGCGCGATGCATGTGACGATGATTGGCGCGGGATATGTGGGTCTCGTCTCCGGGGCGTGTTTTGCCGATTTCGGCCATATCGTCACCTGTGTCGACACGCATCAGGGCAAGATCGACGCGCTGCACCGGGGCGAAATTCCCATCTACGAACCCGGCCTGGCTGACCTCGTCGCTGCCAACGTCAAGGCCGAGCGCCTGTTCTTCACAACCAGCCTCGCCGATGGGGTGAAGGATGCCGAGGCGGTGTTCATCGCCGTCGGCACGCCCTCGCGCCGCGGCGACGGCCATGCGGACCTCTCTTATGTGCACCAGGCGGCGCGGGACATCGCTCGCGCGATCTCGCGCTATACCGTGGTGGTGACCAAGTCCACGGTGCCGGTGGGCACGGGTGACGAGGTGGAGCGCATCATCCGCGAAACCCGGCCCGATGCCGATTTCGCGGTGGTGTCGAATCCCGAATTCCTGCGCGAGGGCGCGGCCATCGCCGACTTCAAGCGTCCTGACCGCATCGTGGTGGGCACCGAGGACGAGCGCGCCAAGCAGGTGATGACCGAGCTGTACCGGCCGCTCTACCTCAACCAGTCGCCGCTGCTGTTCACCTCGCGGCGCACGGCCGAGCTCACCAAATACGCAGCCAACGCCTTCCTCGCCACCAAGATCACCTTCATCAACGAGGTCGCGGACCTGTGCGAGCAGGTCGGCGCCAACGTGCAGGACGTGGCGCGCGGCATCGGCCTCGACAACCGCATCGGTTCCAAGTTCCTGCATGCCGGCCCGGGCTATGGCGGCTCCTGCTTCCCCAAGGACACGCTGGCGCTCATCAAGACGGCTCAGGACTACAGCGCACCGATCCGCATCGTCGAGACGGTGGTGTCGGTGAATGACCAGCGCAAGCGCGCCATGGCCCGCAAGGTCATCCAGGCGCTCGGCGGCTCGGTGCGGGGCAAGACCGTGGGCGTTCTGGGCCTCACCTTCAAGCCCAACACCGACGACATGCGCGATGCGCCCTCCATCTCCATCATCACCGCCTTGCAGGATGCCGGCGCCGTGGTTCGGGCCCACGATCCCGAAGGGGTCGAGCAGGCGAAGCTGGTGCTGGAGGACGTGGCCTATGTGGATACGCCCTATGCGGCGGCGGACGGTGCGGACGCGCTCGTCATCATCACCGAGTGGGATGCCTTCCGGGCGCTGGATCTCAAGCGCATCCACGGGCTGATGGCCTCGCCCATCGTCGTCGATCTGCGCAACATCTACCGGCCCGACGAGATGGCGGCGCTGGGCTTCACCTATCAGAGCGTCGGCCGCGGCTGAGCCGGCGGGATCAGCCGCCGCGGTCCAGGGTCTCCGGCATCAGCATCAGATAGAGCAGGAAGCCCAGCGCGGCGATCGCCGATAAGGTGAGGAACGCCGCCGAATAGCCGGCCGCGACGATGGTCAGCCCGGCGATGGAGGCGGACAGCCGCCGCCTCAAGGCCCTGGCGCGGTCGCGACGCGCCCTGGCTCACATTGAAAATGCCCGGTGCCCCGCGTCAGGTCGGCGACGACGATGGGGAACAGCGCGCCGTAGACGCCCGCGCCGACGCCATCGAGGCACTGGACCGCGAACAGCCAGACCGGATCGTCGGACACAGGGTAGAGCGCCCCGCGCAGCGCCAGCACGCCGAAGGCCACGAGGAAGATCGGCTTGCGGCCGAAAGCGTCGGCCCGCGCGCCGGTGATGATCGCCACCGGCACCATGACGCACTGCGCCACCACGATGCACAGGGCGATGAGCGAGGTCGCCTGCTCCTTGCCCACCACCCCGGTCAGCAACTGGCCGACGGTCGGCAGCATGGCGGCATTGGCGAGGTGGAACAGGAAGCAGAGCAGGGCGAACAGGCGCAGGCCGGGATTCGCGAGGAGGGCACGGATGCTGCTCGCGGGCGCCTGCGCGTCCGGCTCGGCCGGCAGGCCGCGCGCCAGCGTGTCGTCGATCTCCCGCGCCGGCACGATTAGCATCGCGCCGATGCTGAGGGCGGCGAGGACCGCCATGAGCCAGAACACCACGGCCGGCCCGAACAGGATGGCGGTGCCCGCGGCGATGGAGGCCGACACCGCATTGCCCGCATGGTTGAACGCCTCGTTGCGGCCGATGCGGCGCGCGAACGCCTTCGGCCCGACGATGCCGAGCGTGATGGCGGCGAGCGCGGGCGGAAAGATCGTGCCGGCGACGGCCGCCAGCGACTGGGTGGCCGCCACCACGTAGAAGTCGGTCACGAACGGTAAGGCGAGGCAGCAGAGCGTCACGGCCAAGGCACCGGCGATGATGATGGCCGGCTTGTTCCGGCTGCTGTCGATCAACGCCCCCGCCGGCGTCTGGACGATCAGGCCGGTGATGCCGGCAATGGTGATGACGAGGCCGATGGTGGCCTCGTTCCAGCCCTGGTCGGGTCCGCGCACCGCCAGCAGGTAGATGGCGAGGTAGGGGCCGAGGCCGTCGCGCACGTCGGCGAGGAAGAAGTTGAGCGCGTCGAGGCCGAGGATCGCCCGGCGCGACGGCGCCCGCGTGCGGTCTGGATTGGCGGTCGCGGGCGCCGGGCCCGTGGCATCAGCGTCACCGAGCAGCATGCGTTCTGGCCTTGAGCGGAGCAGGGGAGGCATCGGACTTCAAGCGGCGGCGCCCCGTAGGGGCTGAGCTTGATCTTTGCCGCCCCTCAACGCGGGTGCCGCCACCCGGGTCCATGGCCGGGCAAATTTTCTTTATTCCCCATGGTCATGTGACCGATGGCGCGCAACGGCGCCGGCCGCGCCGATGGAGCGACCGGCGCGGCGGGTCCGCCGTGGCGGACTTTGGGGTCAGGCCCGCCCGTGCGGCGGATGCCGGGCTCAGAAGAAGGCCTGGATGCCGGTGATGGCGCGGCCGAGGATCAACGCGTGGATGTCGTGCGTGCCCTCGTAGGTGTTCACCGTCTCGAGGTTCGCCGCATGCCGCATGACGTGGAAGTCGGCGGAGATGCCGTTGCCGCCGTGCATGTCGCGGGCGACGCGGGCGATGTCCAGCGCCTTGCCGCAATTGTTGCGCTTGATGAAGGAGATGGTCTCCGGCGGCAGCTGCCCGGCATCCATCAGCCGACCCACCTGCAGGCAGGCTTGCAGGCCGAGGGCGATCTCGGTGGCCATGTCCGCGAGCTTCTTCTGAACCAGTTGGGTGGCCGCGAGCGGGCGGCCGAACTGCTTGCGGTCGAGCGTGTACTGGCGCGCGGCGGCAAAGCACGCCTCGGCCGCGCCCATGGCGCCCCAGCCGATGCCGAAGCGGGCGCGGTTGAGGCAGCCAAACGGGCCGGCGAGGCCGGTGGCGTTCGGCAGCAGGTTCTCCTCCGGCACCACCACGCCGTCGAGCACCACCTCGCCGGTGATGGAGGCGCGCAGCGACAGCTTGCCCTCGATCTTCGGCGTGGAGAGGCCAGCCATGCCGCGCTCGACGATGAAGCCGCGGATGGCATTGTCGTGCGCCGCCGACTTCGCCCACACCACCGCGAGATCGGCGATGGGGGCGTTGGTGATCCACATCTTCGAGCCGGTGATGCGGTAGCCGTCCGCCACCTTCTCGGCGCGGGTGCGCATGCCGCCCGGATCGGAGCCGGCGTCCGGCTCAGTCAGGCCGAAGCAGCCCACCCACTCGCCGGTTGCGAGTTTCGGCAAATACTTCTTCTTCTGCGCCTCCGAGCCGTAGGCGTTGATGGGGTGCATCACCAGCGAGGACTGCACGCTCATGGCCGAGCGGTAGCCCGAATCCACGCGCTCCACCTCGCGGGCGGCGAGGCCGTAGGAGACATAATTGAGGCCGGCGCCGCCGTATTCCGCCGGCACGGTCGGCCCGAGCAGGCCGAGCGCGCCCATCTCGTTCATGATCTCGCGGTCGAACCGCTCCTCCAGATAGGCGGAGGTGACGCGCGGCAGGAGCTTCTCCTGGGCGTAGTCGCGCGCCGTGTCGCGCACCATGCGCTCCTCGTCGGAGAGCTGGCCGTCGAGGCCGAAGGGATCGGTCCAGTCGAACACGGGCTTGGACGAGGACGGCGCGGCCATGGTGATGCTCCCTGGTTTCAGCCGGTCGGATATTTACATACCGACTGGTCGGAATATAATGTGCCCGATATAGCGTAAGCCGCGCACGGAGTCGAGACCGGGAGGCCGCGCTTTTGGCCAGCAAGGATCACGCCGCCGCCGTTCCCCCGCCGCCCCCGCGACCGGTGCGGTGCGCGGGCGGCCGCGCCTGGCGTCAGGCGCGCCT
>NZ_JBNFNU010000028.1:0-22897 GCF_057364445.1 Xanthobacter sp. BG11Y11_SDJG | reverse complement strand
CGAACGTCGCCGCCCGCGGCAGCGCGGCGGCGGCGGCGGCGAGGTCGCGCACCTTGGCGAAATCGCCGGCGCGGATGGCGTCCTGCGGCACCACCCAGGAGCCGCCCACGGCCACCACGCTGGGCAGCGCGAGATAGTCGCGGACATTGCCCGGACCGATGCCGCCGGTGGGGCAGAAACGCAGATGGGGCAGCGGGCCGGCGATCGACTTCAGGAACGCCGCGCCGCCCGAGGCCTCCGCGGGAAAGAACTTCAGCACCTCGAAGCCCAGTTCGGCCAGCCGCATGGCCTCGCTCGCGGTGGCGCAGCCCGCCATCACCGGGATGTCCAATTCGGCGAAGGCCGCAGCGAGCGCAGGCGTCGTACCCGGGCTCACCAGGAACTGGGCCCCCGCCTCCAGCGACGCCTCGATCTGGGCGCGGTCGACCACCGTGCCGGCGCCCGCGATCGCGCCCTCGACCTCCGCCGCGACCGCCCGCACCGCCTCGAGCGCCACCGGGGTGCGCAAGGTGATCTCGATCAGCGGCAGACCGCCCTCCACCAGCGCCCGCGCCAGCGGCACCGCATCGGCGAGGCGCTCGATCACCACCACCGGAACCACGGGCGCCCGGGCGAGGAATGCAAGCGGACTGGGAAGGCTCATGGACACGGTCTCCGGGGGCGCGGCGGCTGGACTTGCACACTAGTATACCAATGTGCGAAGCGCGAGCCTGTTCCGATGATCGCGGGGCGCAGGCGGCCACGCTCCCCCTCTCTCGCCCTTCCCGCGCTCGGCCTTGCCTCTCCCTCGCCCGGCGGGGAAGCGGTGGGAAGAATCCACCCACCGTGCCGAGGCAGTGGACAAAAATGATGATACACTATATCAAGAGCACCGTGTCCTCAGTTGATCGCGCCATGACCCTTGCTGCCACGCCCCTTCCGCGCCCGCTCGTCCCCCGAGGCCCGACCCGCGCAGATAGGACGACCCAAGGGAATGCGGACCAGGCGAGCATGTCGCGTGCGGAGCGGGCCGTTCCGATAGAGAATGGCGCCATGCATCCGAAAGCGCCTCACGATCCCGCCGGCCATACCGCCCACCCGCACGCCGGCCATGCCCATGCCGACCATCTCCCTAGCGACCATCTCCATGGCGACCATCGCCACACCCCCCGCGTCGCCGCGCCCGCCGCCGTTCGCCCCTCGCTTCTGCGCCTGTCTCTGGCGGGCCGTCTCGCCATCGCCGCCGGCCTGCTGGTGCCGCTGTGGATCGCCGTCTTTCTGGTGGTGGGCGGCCCATGAGCGCGCGCACCGAGGCCCGCGCCAAGGCGCAGATCGCGTTCAGCGATCTCACGCTCGGCTATGAGCGCCACCCCGCCGTCCACCATCTTTCTGGAACGGTGGACGAGGGTGCGCTGCTCGCCGTGTGCGGCCCCAACGGCGCCGGCAAGTCGACCCTGCTGAAGGGCATCACCGGCGCGCTGCGCCCGCTCGGCGGCGGCATCGATCTGAAGGGCCTCTCCACCCGAGACATCGCCTATCTGCCCCAGGGGGCGGAGATCGACCGCTCCTTCCCCATCAGCGTCTTCGACATGGTGGCCATGGGGCTGTGGCGCCGCGCCGGCCTGTTCGGCGGCATCGGCGCGAAGGATCGCGCGCGCATCGAGGCGGCGCTCGCCGCCGTCGGCCTCCAGGGGTTCGAGGCGCGCCCCATCGGCACGCTGTCGGGCGGGCAGATGCAGCGCACCCTGTTCGCGCGCCTGCTGCTCCAGGACGCCCGCCTGATCCTGCTGGACGAGCCCTTCACCGCGCTCGATGCCTCCACCGTCGCCGATCTCGTCGCTCTGGTCGGCCGATGGCACCGGGAGGGACGCACGGTTCTGGCGGTGCTCCACGATTTCGAGATGGTGCGGGCGACCTTCCCGCAGACCCTGCTGCTCGCCCGCGGCCCGATCGCCTGGGGGCCGACGCACGAAGCCCTCTCGCCCGAGAACCTGCTTAAGGCCCGCCGCATGGGCGAGGCCTGGCACCAGGACGCCGCCTCCTGCACCCGCGCGGCCTGAGCCGCCGGCGCCGCCAACGACCCGGAAGGTCCATCGTCATGACCGCCTATGAGGCGCTGGTTGCGCCGTTCGCCGAGTTCGAGTTCATGCGCCGCGCGCTGGTCGGCGTGCTGGCGCTGTCGCTCGGCGCCGGGCCGGTGGGCGCGTTCCTGATGCTGCGCCGCATGTCGCTCACCGGGGACGCCATGGCGCACGCCATCCTGCCGGGGGCCGCCATCGGCTTCCTGGTGAGCGGGCTGAACCTGTTCGCCATGACCATCGGCGGGCTCGTCGCCGGCCTCGTGGTGGCGGTGGGCGCCGGCGTGGTCGCGCGCGCCACGCAGATGAAGGAGGACGCCTCGCTCGCCGCCTTCTATCTCATCTCGCTGGCGCTCGGCGTGATGATCGTCTCGCTCAAGGGCTCGAACATCGACCTTCTGCACGTGCTGTTCGGCACCGTGCTCGGCATCGACGACGCGACGCTGCTGCTGATCGCCGGAATCTCCACCGTGACCCTGGCGACGCTCGCCGTGATCTGGCGCCCGCTGGTGCTGGAATGCGTCGATCCCACCTTCCTCGCCTCGGTGAGCCGGGCGGGCGGAACGAGCCATATCGCCTTCCTGTCGCTGGTGGTGCTGAACCTCGTCGGCGGCTTCCATGCGCTCGGCACGCTGCTTGCGGTGGGGCTGATGATGCTGCCCGCCGTCACCGCCCGCTTCTTCGCCCGCGATCTCACTGCGCTGGTGACGCTCGCGACTTTGGTCGCCGCGGCCTCGGGCGTCGCCGGGCTGCTGGTCTCCTATCACCTCGGCGCCCCATCCGGACCGGCCATCATGCTGGTCGCCGGATGCGCCTATGCCCTTGCCGTGCTGTTCGGCCCGGTGGGGGGACTGATCGGCCGGCTGGTGCCGCGCCGCCATCTCGAAGCCTGAAAGGAAGCCGCATGGTCTCCCGTCGTCTCGTCCTCGCCGCGCTCGCGGCGCTGCCCCTCCTCGCCGGCCCCGCCGGCGCCCAGGAGGCGAAGATGCCCGTCGTCGCCTCCTTCTCCATCCTCGGGGATTTCGTGAAGCAGGTGGGCGGCGACCGCGTGTCGGTCTCCACCATCGTCGGCCCCAACGGCGATGCCCACGTCTACCAGCCGACCCCGGCCGACGCGAAGAAGCTCGCCGCCGCGAAGCTGGTGTTCGTCAACGGCCTCGGCTTTGAAGGCTGGATGGAGCGCCTCACCAAGGCCTCCGGCACCAAGGCGAAGATCATCGTCGCCACCGCCGGCATCGCCCCGCGCGAGATGGCGGACGAGGACGACCACGACCACGGCAAGGGCAAGCACGCCCACGATCACGACCACGGCAAGAAGGGCGGCAAGAAGGAGGCCCACGGCCACGACCATGGCGGCATCGATCCGCACGCCTGGCAGTCCATCGCCAATGCCAAGATCTACGTCGCCAACATCCGCGACGCGCTGATCGCCGCCGACCCGGCCGGCAAGGACGCCTACACGGCCAATGCCGCCGCCTACACCGCCAAGCTCGACGCCCTCGACGCCGAGGTGAAGGCGGCGCTGGGCAAGATCCCGGCCGACCAGCGGCGCATCATCACCTCGCACGACGCGTTCGGCTATTTCGGCGCCGATTACGGCCTGGAGCTGATCTCGCCCGAGGGCGTCTCCACTGAGAGCGAGGCGTCCGCCAAGGACGTGGCGCGCATCATCCGCCAGATCAAGGCGGAGAAGATCCCGGCCGTGTTCCTGGAGAACGTCACCAACCCGCGCCTCATCGAGCGCATCGCCAAAGAGACCGGCGCCAAGATCGGCGGCGAGCTCTATAGCGACGCGCTCTCCGATGACAAAGGCCCTGCGAGCACCTACATCCTGATGATGCAGTCCAACGTGCGCACCCTGAGCTCGGCGCTGTCGAGCTGAAGGACGCGCCGCAGGCGAGACTCCGGCGGCAGGCGATCACGCCTGCCGCCTTTCGGCATCGGCGGGCCCCCGTCCGCGACGCCGCAAAGACAGGTGTGAGACATGGCCGAGACCCCGTCCGCAAAGATTCCCGTCACCGTCCTCACCGGCTATCTGGGGGCGGGCAAGACGACGCTGCTCAACCGCATCCTCTCCGAGCCGCACGGAAAGAAATTCGCCGTCATCGTCAATGAGTTCGGTGAAATCGGCATCGACAACGACCTCGTGGTGGGCGCCGACGAGGAAGTGTTCGAGATGAACAACGGCTGCATCTGCTGCACGGTGCGCGGCGACCTCATCCGCATCATCGACGGCCTCCTGCGCCGCAAGGGCCAGTTCGACGGCATCATGTCGAGACCACGGGCCTCGCCGACCCGGCGCCGGTGGCGCAGACCTTCTTCGTGGACGAGGAGGTGCAGGCCAAGACCAAGCTCGATGCGGTGGTGACGGTGGCCGACGCCAAGTGGCTCTCCGACCGCCTCAAGGACGCCCCCGAGGCGAAGAACCAGGTGGCGTTCGCGGACGTGATCCTGCTCAACAAGACCGACCTCGTGACCGCCGACGAGCTCGCCGAGGTGGAGGCCCGCATCCGCGGCATCAACCCCTACGCCAAGCTCCACCGCACCCAGAAGTCGGCCATCGATGTCTCCAAGGTGCTGAACCAGGGCGCCTTCGACCTCGACCGCATCCTGGAGATCGAGCCCGCCTTCCTCGAAGAGGAGGAGGGCCACCACCATCACCACCACGATGATCACGCGCACGGCCCCGACTGCGGTTGCGACCACGCGCATCACGACCATCACCATCATGGCGGGCTGAAGCATGTCCATGACGAGGAGATGCAGTCGTTCTCCTTCTCCACCGAGACGCCGCTGGACCCGGACAAGTTCTTCCCCTGGGTGCAGGATCTGGTGGCGAAGGAGGGCGCGAACATTCTGCGCTCCAAGGGCATCCTCGCCTTCAAGGACGACCCGGACCGCTTCGTGTTCCAGGGCGTGCACATGATCCTCGACGGCGACCACCAGCGCCCCTGGAAGGACGACGAGAAGAAGCTGAGCCGCATCGTCTTCATCGGCCGCAAGCTCGATGCGAAGGCGCTGGAGGCGGGCTTTCTGTCCTGCGCGGCGTGAGAGGCTTGCGGCGGCGTCCCGCCGGGAGGCCCCGTGGATGCTCCGGTCAAGCCGGAGCATGACGGCGGTTATTTGCTGGATGCGGCGGGTTGCTCTCCCGCCCACGCTACTCCTTCCCCCACCGTCGCCCTCCGGCTTGACCGGAGGGCCCATGGGAATGCCGCTCTCCGGCGGGCATGGGGGCTTCGGCCCCGGCCCCCCGTGTCCGCGCACGCCATTCGGTTTGGCAAGCCCGCGGCGAACCCCTCACCCCAACCCTCTCCCTCCGGGAGAGGGAGCCACGGCGTGCATAAGGGAGAACTCACTCCCTTTTAAGAGTGTCGCTCCGGCACGGCTTGGGAAAACCCTCTCCCCGGTGGGACGAGGGCACGGTGAGGGGTGGACCCTATGGCGTGCGCAAAAGGCGCTGCCCGCCCCTACCCCGCCTTCGGCAGGCTTCGGCCTGCGCGCGCCGGGAGGCCGAGGCTCTCCACCTTGGCGACGATCGCGTCGGCGTCGAGGCCGGCCTCGGCCAATTGGCGGGCCTGGGTGTCCTGGTCGATATAGATGTCGGGCAGCACCATGGCGCGCACCTTCAGCGCGCCCGCGTCCAGCGCGCCTGCGTCGGTCAGGAGCTGGAGCACGTGGCTGCCGAAGCCGCCCACGGAGCCCTCCTCCACGCTCACCAGCGCCCCGTGCCCGGCGGCGAGCTTCAGGATCAGCTCGCGGTCGAGGGGCTTGGCGAACCGCGCGTCGGCGACGCTCACCTTGAGGCCCTTGGCCTCCAGCCGCTCGGCGGCCTCAAGGCACGGGCCGAGCCTTGTGCCGAGGGAGAGCAGCGCAACGTCGCCGGCCCCGGATCCGTGGACCAGGCGCCCCTTGCCGATGGGCAGGATCTCGCCGCGATCCGGCCGCTCGATGCCGACGCCCTCGCCGCGCGGGAAGCGCACGGCGGACGGGCCGCCGTCGAACGCCGCCATGGTGGCCATCATGTGGGTCAGTTCGCTTTCGTCCGCCGGCGCCATGACCACCATGCCCGGCAGGCAGGCGAGGAAGGCGATGTCGAACGCGCCCGCATGGGTCGCCCCGTCGGCGCCCACGAGGCCGGCGCGGTCGATGACGAACCGCACCGGCAGACCCTGCAGCGCCACGTCGTGCACCACCTGGTCGTAGCCGCGCTGGAGGAAGGTGGAATAGAGCGCGCAGAACGGCTTGAAGCCTTCGGCCGCGAGCCCGGCCGCGAACGTCACCGCGTGCTGCTCGGCGATGCCCACGTCGAAGGTGCGGTCGGGATACACCTGCCCGAACAGATCGAGACCGGTGCCGGACGGCATGGCGGCGGTGATGGCGACGATCTTCGGATCGCGCCGCGCCTCGGAAATCAGACCTTCGGCAAACACCCGGGTATAGGACGGCGCGTTGGACTTCGCCTTCACCTGCGCGCCCGTCACCACGTCGAACTTCACCACGCCGTGATACTTGTCGGCGCTCGCCTCGGCGGGGGCGTAGCCCTTGCCCTTCTGCGTCACCACATGGACCAGGATCGGCCCGGTCTTGGCGTCGCGCACATTCTTGAGCACCGGCAGCAGGTGGTCGAGATTGTGGCCGTCGATGGGGCCCACATAATAGAAGCCCAGTTCCTCGAACAGCGTGCCGCCGGTCCAGAAGCCGCGCGCGAACTCCTCGGCGCGCTGCGCCCCGCGCTCCACGAACTTCGGCAGGTGGCCGGCGATCTGCTTGCCGATCTCGCGCAGGGACCGGTAGGTCTGCCCCGAGATCAGCCGCGCCAGATAGGCCGACATGGCGCCCGTGGGCGGGGCGATGGACATATCGTTGTCGTTGAGGATGACAATGAGGCGCGAATCCATGGCGCCCGCATTGTTCATGGCTTCATAGGCCATGCCCGCCGACATGGCGCCGTCGCCGATCACCGCCACCACGTTGCGCTCGATGCCGGCGAGGTCGCGCGCCACCGCCATGCCGAGCCCGGCCGAGATGGAGGTGGAGGAATGGGCGGCGCCGAACGGGTCGTATTCGCTCTCCGAGCGCTTGGTGAAGCCGGAGAGGCCGCCGCCCTGGCGCAGGGTGCGGATGCGCTCGCGCCGGCCGGTGAGGATCTTGTGCGGATAGCACTGGTGGCCCACATCCCAGATCAGCCGGTCGTGGGGGGTGTTGAACGTGTGGTGCAGAGCCACCGTCAGCTCCACCACGCCGAGGCCCGCCCCCAAGTGTCCGCCCGTCACGGAAACCGCGTCGATGGTCTCGGCACGCAGTTCGGCGGCGAGCTGCGCCAGCTTCTCCTGCGGCAGGCGCCGCACGTCCGCAGCATCCTTGATGGTATCGAGCAACGGTGTCTTCAGGCTCACAGAACGCTCCGGGCCGGTCCCAGCCGGCGATCAACGAGGCTTACACAGGTCGTCACATGGCGCAACGCGCCGTTGTAAAACCATCCCGGCCGGGGTCTGCGCAAGGATTTCCGGCCGCCGCCAACCACGCCGGACCGCCTGATCGACCCGATCGATGCGGTGGATTGCCCGTGCACAGACCTCTCTATTGCCCCGAAGGCCCGGATGCGAAGCCGGCTATGTCGGCGTCGGCCCCGCTGGCGAATCGAACAGCCCGCGCAGCTTGCCGGCCCGGATGGCGAGGCGGTGCGCGTCGAGCAGCAGGCCCGCCAGAAGGCATCCCCCCGCCAGCTTCAGCGCCTGCACGGCCCGGCCGCGGCGGCGATCATACTTGGCCCGCAGATAGGTCTCCGACTGCTGCTTGAAGCGGTTGACCGCGAAGGTTTGCCGCAAGCCCGGCGCCGAGGACCGCCCGCCCGCATGCACCACCCGCGCGCCGGTGACGACGATGATGGGCACGCCGGCCGCGATCGCCCGCAGCGAGAGGTCGTCGTCCTCGTGATAGAGGAAGATCCGCTCGTCGAACCCGCCCATGGCGAGGAAGGCGTCGCGCGCCATCATGAAGGCCGCGCCATGGACGAAGCGGGTGCAATAGTCGCCCGCCACCTCCTGCGGCCGCAGCCGCGCGGCGCGCTCCACCGGCTCGAAGATGGTGCCCTCCTTGCGCATCAGCCGGCCGTCCTCGCCGACGATGGCCGGCATCAGCAAAGCCGGCGCGCCATAGCGGGCGGCGGCGGCGCGCAGGGCGTCCATGGCGCCTGGCTCCAGCGCCGCATCGGGATTGAGGAACAGCACGTAGCGGGTGCGCGCCGCCCGCGCGCCGGCATTGCAGCCGGCGCCGAAGCCCACATTGCGGGCCATCGGCACGAGGCGCGCCGGCCGGGATAGGTCCGCATGCCAGGCGGTGCCCTCGGGACTGGCATTGTCCACCACCACCACGTCGCAGTCCGGTGGCACCGAGGCCACAGCCCGGCCGATCACCGCGCCGCTGTTATAGGTGACGAACACCACCGTCACCCCGCCCGCCGCTGCGGCGGCCGGCGCGTCCGCGCCTGCGGGACCGGGTGTCGCCGGCGCCTCGTGGCTTTGCTTCGCCTCTCGCATGCGCCCTCTCCTGCCCCCGGTCCGGCGCGATTGCAAGGCGCCCCCATAGCCACCCGGCGTGAACTTCGGTAGAAGGCCGCGCATGTGGGATGGCGCGAGATGGCGGACCGAGCGCCGGCACCTGTTTCTGGTGCCGGGCTACGACCCGATGCCGGTGGATGGCCACCGCCGCATCTTCGAGCGCGAACTCAACCGGTTCCGCGGGACCTGGAGCCTCGCGGAGGCCTCCTGCCTGGAGGACGGGCCGCGCCCCACCCCCACCGGCGCCGCCTGGTCGATCGCGGCGGGGGGCGCGAACTGGCGCACCACCGCCACCTTCGAGCTGCTCGCCTGGAACGATCTGGTCCAGGCCGACATGGCCCGCAGCCCGCTCTCCCACATGGGCGGCACGCTCCGGGCGCTCGCGGACATGGTCACGAGCGGCACGCTGGCGCGCTATTTCCGCAGCAGCCCGCGCTACGGCTTCTTCTTCCTCTTCACCTACGTGCTCACGCTCCTGTTCTGGGGCATCGCCGCCGGCCTCGGCGTCGTGGTCTACGGCACCGCAGAGCCGACGCTCGGAACGCTCGGGGCGGCGCTCATCGGCATCGCCGTCGCGGCCGGTGCCGGCGCCCTTCTCATGCGCTGGCCGGGGCGCAAGCTCCGCCTGAAGCAGTCGCTGGACCTCGCCGAATTCTCGGTGGACTTCGTGCGCGGCCGCCATGGCGCCATCGACGCGCGGGTCGCGGCCTTCGGCGCCCGCATCGCCGAGGTGGCGGCGGCGGGCGAGGTCGACGAGATCGTCGTGGTGGGCCACAGTCTCGGGGCCATGCTGGCCGTGAGCGCGCTCGCCCGCGCGCTGGAGCTGAACCCGGCGCTCGGGACAGGCGTGCCGGTGCGCCTGCTCACCGTGGGCTCCACCACCGCCAAGTTCGCGCTTCACCCGGCCGGCGGACGGCTGCGCGAGGCCGCCCGCATCGTGGCCGACGCGCGCGCCATAGGCTGGCTGGAGATCCAGGCGCGCGACGACGTGGTGAGCTTCTACCGCATCAATCCGGTGACGCTGGAGGAGGCCCGCTTTGCCCCGCTCCGCACCGTGACCGGCGACTTCTCTGAACGCCCGCTGATCCGCGCCCATCCGATCCGCGACATGCTGACGGAAGCGACCTTCGCCCGCTTCCGGCTCGACATGATGCGCCTGCACTGCCAGTACCTGCTCGCCAACGACAAGCGCGCCGGCTACGACTTCTTCGCCGTGCTGGCGAGCCCGCTGCGCTTCGACCTTCTGGCGGCGAGCGCCAATGGCCTGCGGACCTATCTCGACGCGCGCGGCCTCTTGATGCGCCCCTATGCCCCGGCCGATCCGGGACCGTGGCGCGCGCCTTGACGTGAGGACACGATGAGCCTTCTCGCCTTCTCCAAGATCGCCTGGGCCCTGGGGGTCGCCGCCTGGTTCGTCATGCGCCTGCCGTTCGAGCGCAAGGCGCGGCGCATGAAGGTGGCGGATGCGCGCCACCGCACCGCGCGCGAGATGGCGCTTTTGTCCATCTCCACCCTCGGCCTCGGCATCATCCCGGCGATCTATGCCGCGACGGGCTTTCCGCGCGCCTTCTCCTACCCGCCGTCGGTGGTGCAGGTGGTCGCCGGCGTCGCGGTGTTCCTGGCCGCGCTCTGGCTGTTCCGGCGCACCCATAGCCAGCTCGGGCGCTACTGGTCGGTGACGCTGGAGATCAAGGACAGCCACGAGCTGATCACCTCGGGCGTCTACGAGAAGGTGCGCCACCCCATGTATTCCGCCTTCTTCCTGTGGGCGCTGGCGCAGGCGCTGCTGCTGCCGAACCTCGTGGCCGGGCTGTCCGGGCTGGTGGGCTTCGGCATCCTGTTCTTCTTCCGCGTGGGGCGCGAGGAGCAGATGATGCGCGAGGCCTTCGGCGCGCAGTACGACGCCTACATGGCGCGCACCAAGCGCATTATCCCCGGCATCTACTGAGCGGCGGGTCCGTCTTACCCCTTGTGGGGTGCGGAGCGAGCGGCCAACGGACCGGCGCGAACAAAGCGCGAAGGGCCGTCCGCCAGCGATTCGGGCCTGCTTGGTTCGCGCTGCGTGCCGCGTGCCGGACCGCGGCGTCCCGGAACGGGACGGCCCATGCCGCCGCCGGTAACTCCAAGGCAAAGGTCCGCCCGTAGGATCACCCCGCTCCGCCCGCCCGGCGGCCGATCGCGAGACCCCGATGCCCCCTCTCCTCCGCCCGTTCCTCGCCGCGCTCGCAGGCGCGCTTCTCCTCTCGCCGGGGGCCGGCGCTCAGGCCAATGGCCCGATCCCAGTCGGCTCCAGTGTCGGCTATGAGGAGATCGGCCGCTGGGACGTGGACAAGCTCAACGCCGTCCTCGCCACCGAGGTGCCGAAATTCTTCGGCGTCGCACCCGCCTTCTCGCCGGCGCGCAATGCCGTGCGGCTCTATCGCATCACCTATGCCTCGGTGATCCCCGAGCAGGGCAACGCGCCCACGTTGGCGAGCGGGCTCCTTGCCGTGCCGGACACGGCGCAGACCGACTTTCCCCTGCTCTCCTACCAGCACGGCACGGTCTACGGAAAACAGCAGGTGCCCTCCTTCCCCGAGCAGTCGCCGGAGACCCAGCTCGCCCTCGCCCAGTTCGCCGGCCAGGGCTACATCGTCATCGGTGCCGACTATTTCGGCCTCGGCACGTCCACCGCGCGCGAAGGCTATCTGGTGAAGGAGAGCCAGCAGCAGGCCACCTACGACATGCTGATGGCGGCCCAAGCGGTGCTGGCGCACCTGAAGCTCACCAGTTCCAAGCTGGTGCTGGGCGGCTGGTCGCAGGGCGGCTTCGTCACCATGGCGCTGCTCGAGAAGCTGGAGCGGGCGGGGGTTGCGGTCGCGGGCGCCGCCACCGCCAGCGCGCCATTCGACGGCTTCGCCACCCTGAGCGGCTTCCTCGACTTCCCGCGGCCGAACGACGCCGACTGGGTGTCGACCTTGTTCATCCTCACCGCATTCTCGTTCGAGACCTATTATGGCCTGCCGGGCCTTGCCCGGGCGCTCCTCCAGGAAGAGGTCTATGCGCTCGCCCGCAAGGCCTATGAGCGCGAACCGGTGGATGCGGCAAAGCTCCCCACCGACCTCCGCAAGCTGATCAACCCCGCCTTTTTCGACCCGCGATTCTTCGCCGCCTCGGCCTATGGCCGCCTGCTGCGCGAGAAGACCACCGCCTACCGCTGGGTCATCGGCTCGCCGGTGCGCAACTATTTCGGCGCCAGGGACGAGGTGATCACCGAAGGCCAGGGCCAGCTCGCCATGACCTATCAGCGCGCCATGGGCAGCGGAAACACGCGGGTCGAGGCCATCTCCACCGGCGCCACCAACCACCGCGGCACCTACGCCACGGCGGTGCCGCTTTGGAAGGCGTGGTTCGACGCGCTGTGAAGCTTGCCGATCCCGCTACCCCTCCGGATCGAGCGGAGCGGTGCCGGCGGGGCGGCCGTCGGCGTCGCGGGTGATGGTGGCGACGCGGGCCTCGGCCTGAGCCAGCAGCGTCTCGCAGCGCTTCTTCAGCGCCTCGCCGCGCTCATAGATGGCGATGGACTGCTCCAGCGGCACATTGCCCTTCTCCAGCGCGGAGACGATGGATTCCAGCTCGGCCAGCGCCGCCTCGAAGCTCAGCTTCGCCACGTCGGCAGCGCCCGGAGCGCCCTTGGTCGTCTCAGCCATGTCCGCCTCGATGCTGCGCCGCGACACGCCTCGCGGGGTGATTCCCAGCCGCCACCATAGCCGAGGAGCCGGCCGGCCTTAAGACCAAGCGGGGTGGCTTGAAGGCTGCGGCTTTGCTAGAAGCCGCGCGACCATGGAAGACACGCTCATGCCCAAAGAGGCGCCACCGATCGCCGCGCGCGAGCCCCGCGCGCTGGAGGAAGCCCTGCTCGCCCGGTTCGAGGCGGCGGGCTTCGCCCATCTCGACCCGCCCATCCTCCAGCCGGCGGACGTGTTCCTCGATTTGTCGGGCGAGAGCATCCGCCGCCGCATGTACCTGACGGTGGACGCGGAAGGGCGCGAACTGTGCCTGCGACCCGACCTCACCATTCCGGTGGCCCGGGCGGTGCTGGAGACCCAGCGCCCGCTGCCGGCGGCGGTGAGCTATCTCGGCGCGGTGTTCCGCTTCCGCGGCGAGGGCTCCGGCGAGTTCCGCCAGGCTGGCGTGGAATCCTTCGGCCGTGCCGACATCGCGGCGGCCGATGCGGACATCCTCGCACTCGGCCTCGATGCCTGCGCGCTCTACGGCCTGCCCGAGCCGCAGATCCGGCTCGGCGACGTGGGCCTGTTCGCGGCGCTCCTGGAAGCGCTGCCGCTGGCGCCCGCCATGCGCCGCCGCCTGCTCAAGGATTTCGGCCAGAGCCGGCTCGATGCCGACCTCTCCCGCGTCGGCGCCCCCGCTCCGGAAGCGGCGAACACCCATTCCGGCGTGCTGGCGGCGCTGACCGGGGCCGACCCGGAAGCGGCGCGCGCGCTCATCACCGATCTTCTGTCCATCGCCGGCATCTCCACGGTGGGCGGGCGCTCGGTGTCCGAGATCGCCGCGCGATTCCTGGAGCAGGCGGCGCTGGAGAGCGGAGCCGGCCTGTCCAGCGAGGCGGGCGCGGTGCTGAAAAGCTACCTCGCCATCGCCGGCGATCCCGATGCCGCATCCGCCGCCATGCGGGCTCTGGCGCGCGACGCGGGGCTGGACCTATCGCGCGCGCTCGACCTGTTCGACGCCCGCGCCGGCTTCCTCACCGCGCACGGCGTGAGCCTGCCGGCGGTGCGCTTCTCCACCGCCTTCGGCCGGCCGCTGGATTATTACAGCGGCATGGTGTTCGAGCTGCACGACCCCGCCGGGCGCAGCGCCGGCCCGCTGGTGGCCGGCGGGCGCTATGACCGCCTGCTGTCGCGCCTCGGCGCGGCCGACTGCGTGCCGGCGGTGGGGCTGGCGGCCTGGGTGGAACGCCTTGCGGCGGTGGAGGGCGCGCGATGAGCGGCAAGCTGATCCTCGCCGTGCCCTCCAAGGGCCGGCTTCAGGAGAATGTCCACGCCTTCTTCGCCCGCGCCGGCATGCCGCTGATGCAGGCGCGCGGCGCGCGCGACTATCGCGGCGCCCTCGGCGGGGTGGACGACGTGGAGGTGGCGTACCTGTCCGCGTCCGAGATCGCCGCCGCGCTCGCCTCCGGCGCCGCACATCTGGGCGTCACCGGCGAGGACCTGGTGCGCGAGAACATCCTCGACGCGGACGCGCGCGTCACCCTGCTGGAAGGGCTCGGCTTCGGCCATGCCAATGTGGTGGTGGCGGTGCCGCAGGCCTGGATCGACGTGCGCACCATGGACGACCTCGACGACGTGGCCGGGCATTTCCACGGCCGCACCGGCCGGCGCATCCGGGTGGCGACCAAATACGTCAACCTGACCCGCGGCTTCTTCGCCCGCCACGGCATCGTCGACTACCGCATCGTCGAGAGCGCCGGCGCCACCGAGGGCACGCCGGCCGCGGGCACGGCGGAGTTGATCGTCGATATCACCACCACCGGCGCGACGCTGGCCGCCAACGCGCTGAAGGTGGTGGACGACGGCGTGATCCTGAAGTCGGAAGCCAATCTCGTCGCCTCGCTCTCGGCGCCCTGGACAGCGCCGGCCCGCAACGCCGCGCGGGTGATGTTCGACCGCATGGCGGCGGAGAAGCGCGCCCGCACCATGCGCGAGGTGCGCACCCGCTTCGCCAGTTGCGACGCCTCGCTGGTGGACGAGGCGGTGGCGCGCTTCCGCTGCGTGGCGCCGTTCGGCGGGCCGACCTCCTCCGGCATGCTGACGCTGCACTGCCCGCCGGACACGCTGCACGGCCTCGCCACGTTCCTGCGCGAAAAGGGGGCGAGCAAGGTGACGGCGGGCGCCATCGACTACGTGTTCTCGACCGAGAACCCGCTGTTCGCGGCCTTGGAGGCGCGGCTCGGCGCCTGAGGCGCCGGCGATCTCACACGAGGCTCGCACGGCGGCTCACAAGGCGGAGAGCGCGGCCATGTGCGCCTTGCCGGGGCGCCGTCGGGCGCCCACAAGGAGCGCGCGGTTCCGGGCATGCCGGCGCCGCAGCTGCGACAGGACGCCCGCCGCGGGCGGACCCCGAAAGGAATGCCTTCAGGTTTCCATGGCCGACGTCACCCTTCCCGCCGCCTTCCTCGCCGGCTTCGTGAGCTTCGTCTCGCCCTGCGTGCTGCCGCTGGTGCCGCCCTATCTCGCCTATCTGGGCGGCTCGACCCTCGACGACCTCGCCGGCGCCGAGCCGGTGAAGGCGGTGGGCCGCCGCGCCATGCTGGGCGCGGTACTGTTCGTGCTGGGCTTCACCCTGGTGTTCGTGGCGCTGGGCGCCGGCGCCTCGGCGGTGGGCGACCTGCTGCGCGCCCATCTCGACACGCTGTCCATCATCGCCGGCATCGCCATCATCATCATGGGGCTGAACTTCCTCGGCGTGTTCCGCATCCATCTCCTGCACCGCACGGCGCGGCCGGACGTGCGCGCGCCGAACGGGGTGTGGGGCGCCTTCGTGATGGGGCTCGCCTTCGCCTTCGGCTGGACGCCCTGCCTTGGCCCGGTGCTGGGGGCGATCCTCGCCGTGGCGGGCTCGGAGGCGACCGTATCGAAGGGCGCGCTGCTGCTCGCGGTCTATTCGCTCGGCCTCGGCGTGCCGTTCCTCGTGGCGGCCATGGCGGTGCGCCCGTTCCTCTCCGGGCTCAAGCACCTGCGCCGCTACCTGCCCGTGATCGAGAAGACCATGGGCGCGCTGCTGGTGCTTACCGGCATCGCCTTCATGTCAGGCTGGATCGCCCATGTGAGCTACTGGCTGATCGAGACCTTCCCCGCCCTCTCCACCATCGGCTGAGGCCGCGACACGGGGTGCCCCGCCCTCCCGCAATCGCCGCTATTTGACGCGATAGCCCGCATGGCATCCGACGCAGGCGCCGGTGACGGCGGCGAGCGCCGAGAAGACCGGCGCCATCTCGCCGGTCACGGCGGCATCGGTGGTGACGATGGCCAGGCGGCTGGCGGCCCTGTGCATGGCGGAGCCGGCGTCCTGCATGCCGGCCGGCATGTAGCCGGCAACCTCGTGCGCGCCGTGAAGCCCGAGGGACGACATGCCGAGCCGCTTTTCGGCGATCCGCGCGGCAACGTCAAATTGCCCCTTCCCGAGATGCTCCTGGATTTCCTGGAGCGCCGCCAGGTGGTCGCGCATGTTGGCGAGCATGTGCTCGGCCAGGGGCTGGGGCATGAGCACCAATTCCCGCGTGTCCGGGGGGGCCGCCGAAGCGGCGTGGGCCGCGGCTGCGGACCCGTGGGCGTGATCGTGCTGGGCTTGCGCGGCGGCCATGCCGCAGAGCAGTGCGAAGCTCCCGACCGCGAAGAGGACTCGGCGCATGAAAGGTCTCCGCTCGTTCGGCGCACCCTAGCCCCCTGCCCGATCCCTCCTTATGATCACGATCATAGGGAGGATGTCGCCATGCAGCGCCACGATCTCCTTGCTCTGTTCGACGCAGCGGTCGGCGGGGCTGGCGTGGAGAGGTCGTACAAGAGAGGCGAAGCGCTGTTCCGGCGGGGCGATCGCCCGCAATCCATGTTCTTCATCCTCTCCGGGGAAGCGCGGCTGGTACGCTGCTCGCCGACCGGGATGGAGGTGATCTTCCAGCGGACGGCCCACGGGTTCCTGGCCGAGGCAAGCCTCGATCAGGCCGCCTATCACTGTGACGCGATGGCGGCCCGCGGCACCCGCGCCTGGATGGTTCCCCTAACGAAATTTCGAGCGGCGCTCGCGCGGCCAGATGTGCGCGAGGTGTGGCTGCGCCATCTGAGCAACGAACTCAGGCGCATGCGCGCGCACGCGGAACGTCTGGCGCTGCGCACCGCCCGGGACCGGATTCTCCATTTCATCGAGACCGAAGGTCAAGACGGCAGACTCATCCTGTCGCAGTCCAAGAAGAGCTGGGCCGCCGAACTCGGCCTGACCCACGAGGCCCTCTACCGGACGCTCGGCATGATGGTGCGCTCCGGGCTCCTTGAGTTGTCCGGCACCGGCCTGCGGATCCGGCCCGTGCCGCCGCGGCAGTAGCCCGCCGGGCCACCGGTGCCCGCGGCTGGTCTTGGCTGTTCGGGCGATGGCTCCGGACCAAAAAGGCGGCCCGGAGCCGCAGCCCCGGCCGGGCGCATTACAGCGGCGCGTAGGCCCCGTCCTTCCAGACATAGACGATGTAGTCGAGCTTGGTGATGTCCCCCTTCTGGTCGAAGGACAGCGGCCCGAGCACGGTGTCGAACGCCTTGCCCGAGTGCATCACCTGCGCCACCTTCTGCGGGTCGAGGGACTTGGCCGCTTCGGCCGCCTGCTTGAGGACCTGCACGGCGGCGTAGGAATAGAGCACGTAGCCCTCGGCATCGATGCCCTTCTTCGTGAACTGGTCGACGATCTTCGCCGCCGCCGGGTTCTGGCGCGGATCGGGGCCGAAGGTCATCAGCGTGCCTTCCGCGCCGGGGCCGGCGATGCCCCAGAACTCCTTGTCGGTCAGCGCATCCCCGCCCATGAGGACGGTCTTCATGCCCTGGTCGCGCATCTGGCGCACGATCAGGCCGGCTTCCGGGTGCAGGCCGCCGAAATAGACCAGGTCGACGCCCGCCGCCTTCATCTTGGAGACGAGCGCGGAATAGTCCTTCTCGCCGGGATTGATGCCCTCATAGAGCACCTCCTTGAGGCCGTCCTTGTTCATGGCCTTCTGCGTCTGGTCGGCGAGGCCCTTTCCGTAGGGCGACTTGTCCTGGACGATGGCGACCTTCTTGTCCTTGTAGTTGGCCGCGATGTAGGCACCGGCCACGGCGCCCTGCTGGTCGTCACGGCCGCAGGTGCGGAACGTGTTCCACATCTTGCGCTCGGTGAAGACCGGGTTGGTGGAGGCGGGCGAGATCTGCAGCACGCCGGCGTCCTGGTAGTCCTGCGACGCGGCGATGGAGATGCCCGAATTGATGTGGCCCACCACGAAGGTCGCCCCATCGGTGATGAGCTTGTTGGCGGCGGCGACGCCCTGCTCGGGCTTGCCGCCGTCATCGGCGGCCATGAGTTCGATCTTCTGGCCGAGAATGCCGCCTTGCGCATTGATGTCGGCGACCGCGGCCTCCACGCCGCTGCGCATCTGCGCGCCGAAGGCGGCGATGCTGCCGGTGAACGGCCCGGCAGCGGCGAGCTTCACCTGGGCTAGCGCCGGCGTGACCGCGCCGACGCACAGGCCCGCGCCGATGGCGAGCAAGGCAAGCTTGAGCTTCGTCATCTGATACCCCTCGAATAGGCCGCCGATTGTCCGGCGCGCATCTTGTCCCTACGGCAACGGATATAGCCGATGCCGGCGCCGGCGGGCGAGCCCTTCGCAAAGCAAGACCCATGCCCTGCGCAAGGAGCGCCCGCGGGCGGGGTCAGGAACGCGAAAGGCCCGCGGCATGCCGCGGGCCTTTCCGTCGTGTCCTCAGTTCGGTCCTCCGCCGCCAAGCGGGGGACGGCCGGATCACAACTGCTCGTAGCCGCCGTTCTTCCAGACATAGACCACGTAGTCGAGCTTGGTGATGTCGCCCTTCTTGTCGAAGGAGAGCGGCCCGAGCACGGTCTCGAACTTCATGCCGGAATGGATCTTCTCGGCCACCTTCTTCGGGTCGAGGGATTTCGCCGCCTCGGCCGCCTGCTTGATGACCTGCACCGCGGCGTAGGAATAGAGCACGTAGCCTTCCGGATCGATGCCCTTCGCCTTGAACTTGTCGACGATGGCCTTGGCCGCCGGATTCTTGCGCGGATCGGGACCGAAGGTGGTCAGCGTGCCGGTGGCACCCTCGCCGGCGATGGCCCAGAACTCCTTGTCGATCATGCCGTCGCCGCCCATGAGGACCGTCTTCATGCCCTGGTCGCGCATCTGGCGCACGATCAGGCCGGCTTCGGGATACAGGCCGCCGAAATAGACGAGGTCGGCGCCGGTCGACTTGATCTTGGAGACGAGGGCCGAATAATCCTTCTCCTTCGGATTGACGCCCTCATACATCACTTCCTTCATGCCGCCCTTGTTGAGGCCCTTCTGGGTCTCGTCCGCGAGGCCCTTTCCGTAGGGCGTCTTGTCGTGGACGATGGCGATCTTCTTGCCCTTGAAGTTCTTCAGGATGTAGGCGGCGGCCACCGCGCCCTGCTGGTCGTCACGGCCGCAGGTGCGGAACGTGTTCCACATCTTGCGCTCGGTGAAGGTCGGGTTGGTGGAGGCGGGGCTGATCTGGAGGACGCCGGCTTCCTCATAGTCCTGGGACGTCGGGATCGAGACGCCGGAATTGTAGTGGCCGACCACGAACTTGGCGCCATCGGTGATGAGCTTGTTGGCCGCCGCCTTGCCCTGCTCCGGCTTGCCGCCGTCGTCGCCCACCAGGAATTCCACCTTCTGGCCGAGGATGCCGCCGGAGGCATTGATGTCGGCGATGGCGGCCTCGGTGCCGTTCTTCAGCTGCGCGCCGACGGCGGCGAGTTCGCCGGTGATGGGGCCGGCGACGGCGATCTTGACCTGCGCCTGGGCCTGGGCGGCAAAGGCAAGGCCGGCGCCGAGGGCCAGCGATGCCAACAAGAGCTTCTTCATCTCAACCTCTCCCCTTCTGTCGGTGTCCGGCACGCGAGGTCCGGTCCCGGGAAACAGTAGCACGCGCAATAGGAGAACGCTTTTGGCCTGCTGCGCCGCCGGGCGCCGCGCCGCTGCCGCGCCCGTCCACCGCGATGGACGGCCGCGCGCACCGAGGTCCCCCGCCGGACCCCGCACGCCGCGATGCCAGCGCCGCGCGCGGTCATTGTGCGCAAATTCCGGGACCTGTCGATGGCCCTGCCCTACGCTAATCAGATGGCACGCCGGGCGCGCCGCCGGAGCGCGCGCGCCAGGCGACCGGCCCGTGGGCCTCGAACATCCAGCCGTACTGCGCCGTCATCTGCTGGCGCCGCACGAAGCGGAAGCCCAGCGCGGCCACCGCCATCAGCAGCACGAATTCCAGCGCGAAATGCTGGAGCGAGAACAGCGTGTCCTGGAACAGCGCGAAGTGGCAGAAGCGCACCGCCCCGGCGAGCAGCACCACATAGGCGACGAGGTGCCAGAACGAGCCCCAGCCCCGCGCCACCGCCTGCCCGGTGCGCCAGGCCGTGGCGCCGCCGAGGATCAGGCTGACCAGGATGAAGTCTGCCGCCGAGGTCTCCACCAGAAGCTCGGGCCAGATCACCAGCGCGCAGGCCAGCGCGGCCAGCGTCGCGACCGGCGCCACCAGCATGGGCGAGGAGGCGCGGCCCGGATTGCGGATGCTGTCCATCAGCGCCCCCCTTCCAGATAGGCCGCGCGGACCTCGGGCCGGGCCAGCAGCTCGGCGCCGGTGCCGGACATGGTGACGAGGCCATTCACCATCACATAGCCGCGATGGGCGAGCTTCAGCGCGTGGAAGGCGTTCTGCTCCACCAGGAACACGGTGAGGCCGCGCTCGGCATTGAGGGCGCGGATCACGTCGAAGATCTGCCGCGCCACCAGCGGCGCCAGGCCGAGCGAGGGCTCGTCCAGCAGCAGCAGGCGCGGGCGGCCCATGAGCGCGCGGGCGATGGAGAGCATCTGCTGCTCGCCGCCGGACAGCGTGCCGCCGCGCTGGGAGATGCGCTCCTTCAGCCGCGGGAACAGCTCGAACATGGCGGCGAGGTCTTCCTCGAAGTGCGCGCCGCCGTCCAGCGCCGCCCCCATCTGAAGGTTCTCGTAGACGCTCATGCGCGGGAAGATGCGCCGCCCTTCGGGCGACTGCGCGATCTTGAGGCGCATGATCTCGTGGGTGGGCAGGCGGGTGATGTCCTGCCCGTCATAGACCACGCGCCCGTCGCGCGCCCGCGGCGCGCCGCAGATCGTCATCATCAGCGTGGACTTGCCGGCGCCGTTGGCGCCGATGAGGGTGACGATCTCGCCTCCTTCACCTCGATGTCCACGCCCTTGAGCGCGATGATGTTGCCGTAGAAGGCAGTGACGCCTTCCACCTTCAGCAGCGGCGGGCGGGCGGGCGCGTCGGCGGCGGCAGCGGGGGCGGGGGCGGTGGCGATCATGGATTGGCCTCCGCGCTCAGCGCCTTGGTGGCCGCGGCTCGGCGACCGCCTCCTCCTCGTCCTCGACACCCAGATAGGAGGCGATGACGCGCGGGTCGTGGCGCACCTCGTCGGGGGTGCCGTCGGCGATCTTGCCGCCATATTCCAGCACCACCACGTGGTCGGAAATCTCCATCACCACGCTCATGTCGTGCTCGATCAGCAGCACCGAGGTGGCGTGCTCGGCGCGGATCGACAGCAGCAGTTCGTTGAGTGCCGCAGATTCGCGCGGGTTGAGGCCGGCGGCAGGCTCGTCGAGGCAGAGCAGCACCGGACCGGTGCACATGGCGCGGGCGATCTCCAGCCGGCGCTGGTCGCCATAAGAGAGGTCGCCGGCCGGGTCGTCGGCGCGCTGGACGAGGTGGGTCTTCTCCAGCCAGTAGACGGCGCGCTCCACGGCCGCCTTCTGCTTGCGCTGCCAGGAGGGCAGGCCGAGCAGGGCCGCCGGGCTCAGCAGGCCGGTGTCGGACAGCGACATGTGCTGCGCCACCAGGAGATTCTCCAGCACCGTCATGCCCGAGAACAGGCGGATGTTCTGGAAGGTGCGCGCCACCTTCGCCCAGGAGGCGACCTTGTGGTCCGCCAGCCGCTCCAGGAGATAGACCGCGCCCTTGCCGGTGCGGGTCCAGGATTCCCCCGCTGCGGTCACGGCGTCGAGTTCCACTGCCGTGGCCGGCCCGCCGTGGTTCAGGGCGAGACGGCCGGCGGTGGGCTTGTAGAAGCCGGTGATGCAGTTGAACACCGTGGTCTTGCCGGCGCCGTTGGGCCCGATCACCGCGGTGACGTCGCCGCGGCCGGCGCGGAACGACACGTCGTTCACGGCGATCAGGCCGCCGAAGCGCATGGACAGATGGTCCACCACGAGGATGGGATCGGCGTCCCAGGAGCGACCGGAGGAACCCGCAGGCGCGGCGCACATCAGCCGTGGCCCTCCTTCACGAGGCTGCCGGAGACCGACTTGCGCTCTTTCAGGAAGATGGTGGGCATGCGGTTCGCCACCAGCCCGCGCGGCGCCACACCATCACCGCCACCATGGCGAAGCCGAAGATCAGCATGCGGTACAAGGTGGGGTCGAAGTCGGGGCCGAACAGCCAGTCGCTCTTGAGGAAGGAGAGGTTGCGCAGCATCTCCATGCCGCCGATCAGCAGGACCGCGGCGGCCGCCACGCCCATCTGCGAGCCCATGCCGCCCAGCACCACGATGGCGAGGATCACCGCCGATTCCATGAAGGTGAAGCTCTCCGGCGAGACGAAGCGGATGCGCACGGCGAAGAACGCCCCGGCGAAGCCGCCGAACATGGCGCCGATGGCGAAGGCGGTCAGCTTGGTGAGCGTGGTGTTGATGCCGAGCGAGCGGCAGGCGATCTCGTCCTCCCGCAGCGCCTCCCAGGCGCGGCCCACCGGCATTTTCCGAAGCCGCACCGTGACCAGGGCCGTGAGCGCGGCGAGCCCCAGGATGACGAAATAGAGGAAGATCATCCGGTGCATGGAATCGAAGGTGAGCCCGAACAGGTGGGCGAACCCGCCCTCGCCGGACGAGAAGGGGATGCCGAAGAAGGAGATGGGCGGGATCGAGGCGATGCCGGCGCCGCCATTGGTCAGCGACACCCAGTTGATGAGCACCAGGCGGATGATCTCGCCGAAGGCCAGCGTGACGATGGCGAGATAGTCGCCGCGCAGGCGCAGCACCGGGAAGCCGAGGATCACGCCCCAGAAGGCGGCCAGGATGCCGGAGATCGGCAGGCACACCCAGAACGACCACGCCTTCCAGAAATCGTCGCCGAGGTGGCCGGCCAGGAAGTCGTTGAGCGGAACCGAAGTGGACAGCAGCGCGAAGGTGTAGGCGCCCACGGCATAGAAGGCGACATAGCCGAGGTCGAGCAGGCCGGCGAGGCCCACCACGATGTTGAGCCCCCAGCCCAGCATCACATAGGTGAGGATGTAGATGCCGAGGTCGATCCAGTAGCGGCTCGGCCCCAGTCCGCCCACCAGCGTCACCGCGATCAGCGGATAGGCGATGGCGAGGCCGAAGAAGACCGGCTTCACCAGCGCCGAAGCCACGGCGCCGAGCCGCGGCCAGGGGCTGGCCACCGCCTCGGCCTCGGCCACGCTCTTGGGCGGCACCCGCGCG
>NZ_JBNFNU010000027.1:0-23164 GCF_057364445.1 Xanthobacter sp. BG11Y11_SDJG | reverse complement strand
CCGGCGGCTTGCCCGCTGCCGCGGGCTTGCCCGCCTCCGGCAGCGCGAAGGCCGACACGAAGCGCCAGATCTCCTCTCCGGCATCGATGTCGCGGCTGCGCAGGCCGAGGAAGGGCGTCGCGAGGTCGGGCCGCGTGTCCACCCGCGCCGGCGACTGGTGGCCGCCGCGCTCCACGCTCATCAGCGCCACCACCGCTCCGTCTCGGCAGGACGGCCAGCGCCGCTCCACCACCCGCGTGCCGTCATAGAGGTCGAGGTCGGGCAGGGTGCGCTGCTCATGGCCCGTGCAGCCGTCCAGCCGGGCATAGAGCGCCGCGCTGTCGGGGGCGGAGAGGGTGGCGCCGATGGGGGTCCAGAAGCCGTCATAGGCGATCACCGCATCCGCCGTGCCGTGGATGAACAGGATCGGCACCGCCCGCGCCGGACGGCACTCCTCGCGGTAATTGGCCGGCGCCGTGGCCATGATCGCCACATAGGCCGCGAACAGTCCCGACCGCTCGCAGGCCATCTTCTGCACCATGAAGCCGCCGTTGGAGATGCCGGCGAGGTAGATGCGCGCGGGATCGGCCACCCCGTCCGTTACCAGCTTGTGGACCAGGGCCATGAGGAAGGCCTCGTCGTCGCCCGGACGCAGCATCAGCTTGAGGCGCATGGCGGCGGGGCGGCCGTCGTTCCACACCTTCCCCTCGCCCTCCGGATAGACGACCACGAAACCATTGGCGTCTGCGGCGGCATCCAGGCCGGCATAGGCGCGGAAGCTCTCCGGCGTCTGCATGGCGCCGTGCAGCGCGATCAGCACCGGCCGCGGCCCGGGCGGCTGGGCGGCGAGCGAATCGGGAGTCACCATCAGATAGCGGCGGTCCTCGCCCACCACGCTCATGCGGTGTTCCTGCAGCTCTCCCGCCGCCGCGCCGCCGCACAGGGTGAACAGAACGAGCACAACGGGCAGGCCGGAGGCCGCGATGGCGCGGGGGGCGCCAGGGCGACTTTGACGCAGGGCCGCCGCCTCAAGACCGCTCCGGAGCGCCTCGGCGATCTCCCTCAGCACACGCCGCATCACATCAAATCCTTGCACTGCATGAGATTGGCGCCGCCCGGAGCCTGCGAGGCATGCGACGGGAATGCGGCGCCGCTGCGGCGGACCTGTTGCCGCATCGCCACATGTCGGGCGCGACCGTGGAGAAATTGATCTGAATCAAATTCCCGCACGCCCCCGGGATGAAACAGTCCGCGCATTGAAAATTTACAAAATCGGGGGTCGGGCCATGGCCAGATTCGGTATGGGGTTTGCGCTTGCTGCGGGGCTGCTGGCCCTCACCGCGGGCGGAGCGGTTGCGGCGGATATGTCGACGCCGGTGTACAAGGCGCCTGTGGCCGAGCCGCAGAGCCCGTGGATGATCCGCGTGCGCGCGCTCTATGTGATGCCCGAGAGCGGCGGCTGGGTGAACGGCGTTGCGAACTCCGACCTGTCCTATTCGGACGCGGTGGTGCCGGAGCTGGACATCACCTACTTCTTCACGAAGAACATCGCCGCCGAACTCATCCTCGGCGTCACGCCCCATGAGATCAACGGCGGCGGCTCGCTCGCCCCGCTTGGCCAGATCGGCAAGGTGTGGCTGCTGCCGCCGACCCTGACCCTCCAGTATCACTTCACCGATTTCGGCCCCTTCAAGCCCTATATCGGCGCCGGCATCAACTACACCGCCTTCTTCAGCCAGAGCACCTCGAACCCGGCGGTGACGCAGCTCGACGTGCACGACAGCTTCGGCTGGGCGCTGCAGGCCGGCTTCGACTGGATGATCGACAAGCACTGGGGCATCAACTTCGACGTGAAGAAGCTCTTCCTGGAACCCGACTTCTCCGTCACCGTGGGCGGCACGTATCTCACCGGAACGGCCCAGCTCAATCCCTGGATCTTCGGCACGGGCGTGACCTACCGCTTCTGATCCGATCTTTCGGGTTCTTCCTTCACGCGGCGTCGGATTCTCCGGCGCCGCGTTTTTCGTTTGCGCCGCCTCCCATTCAGCGGCAATGCAGCAATGCGCGCGTGCGCCATTGGGGCTGCTGCAACGTATAGCCAATTGCCGAGCCGCTCCCGGGGGCATAAACGAGCCCTGCGTGCTTTGGAATCGTTGCGAACTGGTCACGATTGAGATACCTGATCGTCCAATTTTGAAGGAGGCCCCCATGGCCGACAGCCCGCCCCGGGTCGAGCGCCCGCTCTCGCCGCACCTGCAGATCTACCGGCCTCTGTTCACGATGATGATGTCCATTGTGCATCGCATCACCGGTGTGGGCCTCTATTTCGGCACGGTCCTCCTGGTCTGGTGGCTGATCGCCACCGCCACCTCGCCGGGCGCCTACGACACCTTCATGGGGCTCGCCGGCTCGCCCATCGGCCTGCTGGTGCTGTTCGGCTTCACCTGGGCGCTGCTGCACCACGCGCTCGGCGGCATCCGCCACTTCATCTGGGACTTCATCCACGGCTTCGGCCCGAACGAGCGCGTGCTGCTCGCCAAGGCGACGCTCGCCGGCTCGGTGGTGCTCACCGTGCTGCTGTGGATCGTCGGCTTCGCGCTGAAGGGTTGAGGAGAACGCAGATGAGCAGTTCCGGCCATACCCCCATGCGCACCCCCCTCGGCCGCGTGCGCGGCCTCGGCTCCGCCCATTCGGGCACCGAGCACTTCTTCCTCCAGCGGGTGACGGCGCTCGCCAACCTGATCCTGGCCATCGCCTTCATCGTCATCGTCATCAGCCTCGCCGGCGCGACCTATGACGAGGCGCGCGCGCTGATCGGCAACCCGCTGGTGGCGGTGATCCTGCTGCTGCTGCTGCTGTCGGTGTCGATCCACATGCGCCTCGGCATGCAGGTGGTGATCGAGGACTATGTCCACACCGAGAGCACCAAGGTGCTGCTCATCGTCGCCAACACCTTCTTCACCACGGCGATCGCCCTCGCGGGCGCGTTCGCCATCATCAAGATCAGCGTGGGAGGCTGAGCATGGCCGACACGGCAACCAACGGCTCAGCCGCTCCCGCGGTGAACGGCGCCGCCTATCCCATCACCGATCACACCTATGACGTGCTGGTCGTCGGCGCCGGCGGCGCCGGCCTGCGCGCGGTGGTGGGCTGCTCCGAGGCGGGGCTGCGCACCGCCTGCATCACCAAGGTGTTCCCCACCCGCTCCCACACCGTGGCGGCCCAGGGCGGCGTCGCCGCCTCGCTCGCCAACATGGGCGAGGACAAGTGGGAATGGCACATGTACGACACCGTGAAGGGGTCGGACTGGCTGGGCGACCAGGACGCCATCGAGTATCTGGTGCGCAACGCGCCGGCCGCGGTGTACGAGCTGGAGCACTGGGGCGTGCCGTTCTCGCGCACCGAGGACGGCAAGATCTACCAGCGCCCGTTCGGCGGCATGACGACCCATTTCGGCAAGGGCACCGCGCAGCGCACCTGCGCCGCCGCCGACCGCACCGGCCACGCCATGCTGCACACCCTCTATGGGGCGGCGCTGAAGCACTCGGCCGAGTTCTTCATCGAATACTTCGCCATCGACCTGATCATGGATGAGGACGGCCGCTGCCGCGGCGTCGTCGCCATCAAGATGGACGACGGCACCATCCACCGCTTCCGCGCGCACCTCACCGTGCTCGCCACCGGCGGCTACGGCCGCGCCTACTTCTCCGCCACCTCGGCCCATACCTGCACCGGCGACGGCGGCGGCATGGTGCTGCGCGCCGGCCTGCCTCTGCAGGACATGGAGTTCGTGCAGTTCCACCCCACCGGCATCTACGGCTCGGGCTGCCTCATCACCGAGGGCTCGCGCGGCGAGGGCGGCTACCTCACCAATTCCGAGGGCGAGCGCTTCATGGAGCGCTACGCCCCCTCGGCCAAGGACCTCGCCTCCCGCGACGTGGTCTCGCGCTCCATGACCATGGAGATCCGCGAGGGCCGCGGCGTCGGCAAGAACAACGACCACATCTTCCTGCATCTCGACCATCTCGACCCCGCCATCCTCCACGAGCGCCTGCCGGGCATCTCGGAGAGCGCGAAGATCTTCGCCGGCGTGGACGTGACGCGCGAGCCGATCCCGGTGATCCCGACCGTGCACTACAACATGGGCGGCATCCCCACGAACTATCACGGCGAGGTGCTGGACAAGCGCTCCGGCGACCCGGACACCGTGGTGCCCGGCCTCATGGCCATCGGCGAGGCGGCCTGCGTCTCCGTGCACGGCGCCAACCGCCTCGGCTCCAACTCGCTGATCGACCTCGTGGTGTTCGGCCGCGCCGCCGGCCTGCGCGCCGCCGAACTTGTGAAGCCCGGCGAGAAGCACCGCCCGCTTCCCGAGAACAGCGCCGACCTCGCGCTCGGCCGCCTCGACCACTTCCGCCACGCCTCCGGCTCGACCCCCACCGCGGAGCTGCGCCTCTCCATGCAGAAGGTGATGCAGAACAACTGCGCCGTCTTCCGCACCGGCGAGGTGCTGGAGGAGGGCCGCAAGCTCATCCACGACGTCTATAAGGGCGCGAGCGACATCGGCGTCACCGACCGCTCGCTGGTGTGGAACTCCGACCTGATCGAGACCCTGGAGTTCGACAACCTGATCTCGCAGGCGATCGTCACCATGGAGAGCGCGGCCAACCGCCAGGAAAGCCGCGGCGCCCATGCGCGAGAGGACTTCCCCGAGCGCGACGACCACAACTGGATGAAGCACACGCTGTCGTACTTCGACCCGCAGTCCGGCGCGGTGCGCCTCGATGACCGGCCGGTGCACACTTATACGCTGTCGAACGACATCCAGTACATTGAGCCGAAGAAGCGCGTGTACTGAGGCCCTTGCCGACGCGGCCGCGCAGGGGCGCGGCCGCGGCCCATTCCTGCGGGCGGTTACCGCTCCAGCGATTCAGGACGTGCCATGGTTGAGCTCACCCTTCCGAAGAACTCCCAGGTCACCGCCGGCAAGGTGTGGCCGAAGCCGGCGAGCGCCAAGACGCTCACCGAGTTCCGCATCTACCGCTGGAACCCGGACGACGGCCGCAACCCGCGCATGGACACGTATTACGTGGACCGCGAGGACTGCGGGCCGATGGTTCTGGACGGCCTGATCTACATCAAGAACAAGATCGACCCGACGCTGACCTTCCGCCGCTCCTGCCGCGAGGGCGTGTGCGGCTCGTGCGCCATGAACATCGGCGGCACCAACACCTTGGCCTGCACCAAGGGCATGGACGAGGTGCTGGTGAAGGGCGCGGTCACGGTCTATCCGCTGCCGCACATGCCGGTGGTGAAGGACCTCGTGCCGGACCTCACCCGCTTCTACGCCCAGCACGCCTCCATCGAGCCGTGGCTGCAGACCGACACCGCCGCCCCCGAGAAGGAGTGGCGCCAGTCGAAGGAGGACCGCGAGAAGCTCGACGGCCTCTATGAGTGCATCCTGTGCGCCTGCTGCTCCACCTCCTGCCCGAGCTATTGGTGGAACGGCGACCGCTATCTCGGCCCGGCGGCCCTGCTCCAGGCGACCCGCTGGCTGAAGGACAGCCGCGACGAGCGCGCCGGCACGCGGCTCGATTATCTGGAAGACCCCTTCCGGCTCTATCGCTGCCACACCATCATGAACTGCGCCCAGGCGTGCCCGAAGAGCCTCAACCCGGCCAAGGCCATCGCCGAAATCAAGAAGATGATGGTCGAGCGCCAGATCTGACCGCGCACGGCGCCGCCTCCAGGCCCGCGCGCCAGCGCCCTGTGGGCGAGGGGCGGCGGGCGGCTTCTCTTCGCCCGCCGCGCGCTCTAACCTTGGATGCGGCGGCCCCGCAGCGCGCGGCCGCAGGCTGGCGCCGCCAAAGCGGCGCGGGGAGGGGGCGATGACGTTCCAGGAATCGATCGGCAGCTGCTTTCGCCAGTACGCCACCTTCACCGGGCGTGCCTCGCGCAGCGAGTTCTGGTGGTTCTATCTGTTCAACTTCCTGGTCTCGGCGGCGGTGGCACTGGTGGGTTACGCCATCTCCGACACGGTCGGAGAGATCCTTCACGGGCTGCTGACGCTCGCCCTCATCCTGCCGAACCTCGCGGTCGGCGCGCGGCGCCTGCATGACATCGATCGCACCGGCTGGTGGCAGCTGCTGCTCATCACGCTCATCGGCTTCTTCGTGCTGCTGTATTTCTGGGTCCAGCCGTCGCAGCCACGCGAGAACCGCTTCGGCCCGCCGCCCGCGTGAGGGCGGCGGCGCCGCGGGACCCGCTCAGGTCTCGTCGGTGCGGGTGCGCACCCATTCGATGATGCCGGAGAAGTCCTTGCCCTCGTTCCCCTCGGCGGCGAACGCCGTGTAGAGGGCGGTGGCCGCCGCGCCGAGCGCGGTGGCGGCGCCCGCTGTGTCGGCCGCTTCCTGGGAGAGTTTCAGGTCCTTCAGCATCAGCGCCGCGGCGAAGCCCGGCACGTAGTCGCGGTTGGCGGGGCTGGTGGGCACCGGGCCGGGCACCGGGCAATAGGTGGTGAGCGACCAGCACTGGCCCGACGAGGTGGAGGCGACGTCATAGAGCGCCTGGTGCGAGAGGCCGAGTTTCTCGCCCAGCACGAACGCTTCCGACACCGCGATCATCGAGATGCCGAGGATCATGTTGTTGCAGATCTTCGCCGCCTGGCCCGCGCCGGCGCCGCCGCAATGCACGATCTTCTTGCCCATCGCCTCCAGCAGCGGCTTCGCCGCGCCGAACGCTTCGTCCGTGCCGCCCACCATGAAGGTCAGGGTGGCGGCTTCCGCCCCGCCGACGCCGCCGGAGACCGGGGCATCCACGCTCGGATGGCCGGAGGCCTGCGCCGCCTCGTGGAAGGCGCGGGCCGAGGCGACGTCGATGGTGGAGCTGTCGATGAACAGCGCCCCCGGCTTGGCGGCGGCGAACAGGCCGTCCGGCCCGCCGGTGGCGCCCACCACGTGCTTGCCGGAGGGCAGCACTGGTCACCACCACGTCCGCCCGCGCCACCGCCTCCTTCGCCCCCGGCGCGACGGCGATGCCGCGCGCCTTGGCGCCGTCGATGGCGGCGGCGGAGAGATCGAAGCCGATCACCTCGTGCCCCGCCTTGATGAGGTTCGACGCCATGGGCCCGCCCATGTTGCCGAGGCCGATGAATGCGATGGTGGCCATGATGGTTCCTTCCCCAAAAGGGCGCCGCCAGTGCGGCCCCCGCTCGATCTTTTCCCCGCCGTCATGCCCCGGCTCGTCCGGGGCATCCACCGGGTCACTTGTCCGCACGCAAGGCCGAAGGCGCCAGCCTGGCCGCAGGGTGGATCCCCCGCACAAGGCGGGGGATGACGGTCCGCTTTCGGCGCCTCTAATTCCCCTGCGCGATCAGCGCGCGGGAGACGATGAGGCGCATGATCTCGTTGGTGCCTTCGAGGATCTGGTGAACCCTGAGATCGCGCACGATCTTCTCGATGCCGTAGTCGGCCAGGTAGCCGTAGCCGCCGTGCAATTGGAGCGCCTCGTTGGCCACCTCGAAGCCGCGGTCGGTGGCGACGCGCTTCGCCATGGCGCACAGCTGGGTGGCGTCGGGCGCCTTGGCGTCGAGCGCCGCGGCGGCGCGCCACAGGAAGGTGCGCGCGGCTTCCAGCTCGATCGCCATGTCGGCGAGGCGGAACTGCAGCGCCTGGAATTCGTCGAGCCGCCGGCCGAACGCCTTGCGCTCGCGCATGTAGGACAGCGTCTTCTCCAGCGCCGCCTGCGCCCCCCCCAGCGAGCAGGCGCCGATATTGAGCCGGCCGCCGTCGAGTCCGGCCATGGCGATCTTGAAGCCCTCGCCCTCGTCCCCGATGCGGTTTTCGACCGGCACGCGCAGGCCCTCGAAGATCACGGCGCGGGTGGGCTGCACGTTCCAGCCCATCTTCTTTTCATTGGCGCCGAAGGAGAGGCCGGGCGTGCCTGCCTCGATCACCAAGGTGGAGATGCCCTTCGGCCCCTCGCCGCCGGTGCGCACCATCACCACGTAGATGTCGCTCTCGCCGGCGCCGGAGATGAACTGCTTCTGGCCGTCTACCACATAATGGTCGCCGTCGCGCACCGCCTTGGTCTTGAGCGCCGCCGCGTCCGAGCCGGCCGCCGGCTCGGTGAGGCAGTAGGAGGCGAAATGCTCCATGGCGGCGAGCTTCGGCACCCACTTCCTGCGCTGGTCGTCGTCGCCGAAGCGGTCGATCATCCAGGTCGACATGTTGTGGATGGAGAGATAGGCCGAGGTGCCGGGGCAGGCGGTGGCGAGCTGCTCAAAGATCAGCGCCGCGTCGAGCCGCGACAGGCCCGAGCCGCCCACCTCCTCGCGCACATAGATGCCGCCCATTCCGAGCGCCGCGGCGGCGCGCAGGGCATCCTTCGGAAAAGTGCTTCTTCTCGTCCCATTCCACGGCATAGGGCGCGAGCTGCTCATTGGCGAAATCGCGCGCCATGTCGCGGATGGCGATCTGGTCTTCGTTCAGCGTGAACATGTCAGGCGCGCCATTCGGAGAGAGGGAGGATGGTGGAGGCGTAGGGCGAGGCGGAGAATTTGCGGATGAGGCGAGCGTCGGCGGTGACGAGGGAAAGCTCGCGCCGGCGCGCCCCCGCCACGTAGAGGCAGGCGTAGATGGGGTGGTCCAGGGCGACAGCCATCTGCAGGACGTCCGTCAGAATGTCGTCGGTGTCGAACAGGAAGCGGATGGTCCGCGGCAGTCGGCGCAGAGCCTCCTCCGCCAGCGGCATCGGCACCTCTCCACGGCGGACGGATTTCCAGAGGGCATTGGCGACCTCCCCCAACAGGATGCGCGGCGCGTACAGGTCCACGCGCGCGTCGAGCAATTGTTCGGCCCGCTCCGACCCCTCTTCCTCGATGAACCATTTCACCACGACGCTGGCGTCGATGACGAAGCGATCCCTCATTCGAGGCCCTCGCGGATTTCATCGAGGGTCAGAGGCGGCGAGTTCTTCTTGGTCTGCGATCTCATGTAGCGGGAGAAAGCCACCCGCTCCTCCGGCGTATACGGCCGGTTCTGCTCCAGCAGGTTGCGGATCTCCTGCTCCAGCGAGATGCCGTTCCGCTTCGCCCGCTCCCGGTAGACGTTGAGAGTCTCGTCGGGAATGTTGCGCACCAATATCTGGGCCATGGCCCGCTCCTGCCGAAGATCGTGCTATCAAAATGATAGCACGATCTCGCAAAGGCAAGTCTGGCCCCGTGCGGCGCGCCGCGTCAGCCCATGGTGGGGATGACGAAGTCCGCGCCGTCCTTGATGCCCGAGGGCCAGCGGGAGGTGACGGTCTTGGTCTTGGTGTAGAAGCGCACGCCGTCCGGGCCGTGCTGGTTCAGGTCGCCGAAGCCGGAGCGCTTCCAGCCGCCGAAGGTGTGGTAGGCGAGCGGCACCGGGATCGGCACGTTGACGCCCACCATGCCCACCTGGACCTTGGAGGCGAAGTCGCGCGCCGCGTCGCCGTCGCGGGTGAAGATGGCGACGCCGTTGCCGTATTCATGGTCGTTGGCGAGGCGCAGGGCTTCCTTGTACTCCGGCGCGCGCACCACGGAGAGGACCGGTCCGAAGATCTCCTCCTTGTAGATGCGCATGTCGGCGGTCACATGGTCGAACAGGCAGCCGCCCATGTAGAAGCCGTTCTCGTAGCCCTGCATCTTGAAGCCGCGGCCGTCCACCACGAGCTTGGCGCCTTCCTGGATGCCGAGGTCCACATAGCCCTTCACGCGGTCCACCGCCTCGCGGGTGACGAGGGGGCCGAAATCGGCGGAGCCGTCCGTGGAGGGGCCGATCTTCAGGTTCTCGACGCGCGGGACGAGCTTGTCCATGAGCGCCTCGGCGGCCTTCTCGCCCACCGGCACCGCCACCGAGATCGCCATGCAGCGCTCGCCGGCGGAGCCGTAGCCGGCGCCGATCAGGGCGTCCACCGCCTGGTCCATGTCCGCGTCGGGCATGATGATCATGTGGTTCTTGGCGCCGCCGAAGCCCTGAACCCGCTTCCCGTTCGCCGCGCCGCGGGCATAGATGTACTGGGCGATGGCGGACGAGCCCACGAAGCCCACGGCCTGGATGTCCGGATCGTCGAGGATGGCGTCCACCGCCTCCTTGTCGCCGTTCACCACATTGAGGATGCCGGGCGGCAGGCCGGCCTCCAGCATCAGCTCGGCGAGGTGCATGGGCACGCCCGGATCGCGCTCGGACGGCTTGAGGATGAAGGCGTTGCCGCAGGCGATGGCGGGGCCGAACTTCCACATGGGGATCATGGCCGGGAAGTTGAACGGCGTGATGCCGGCCACCACGCCCAAAGGCTGGCGCATGGAATAGATGTCGATGCCCGGGCCGGCGCCGTCGGTGTACTCGCCCTTCAGGAGGTGCGGGATGCCGATGGCGAACTCGATGACCTCGAGGCCGCGCTGGATGTCGCCGCGGGCGTCGGGAACGGTCTTGCCGTGCTCGCGGGCGAGCAGCTCGGCGAGCGCGTCGTAGTCGCGGTGCACCAGCTCCAGGAACTTCATCAGCACGCGGGCGCGGCGCTGCGGGTTGGTGGCGGCCCAGGCGGGCTGGGCCGCCTTGGCGTTGGCCACCGCCGCGGCCATCTCGTCCTTGGAGGCGAGCGCCACGTGGGCGATCACCTCGCCGGTCATGGGCTGCCACACGTCCGCATGGCGGCCGGACGTGCCCGGCACGTGCTTGCCGCCGATGAAATGGCCGATTTCGCGCATGATGCGATGTCCTTCCTGGGAAAAGCGTTTCCGGCTGCCGCAGCCTGAATGCCTTTGGCGGCAGCGTTCTTGACCGGCACAATGCCCTATCCTTTTGTGCACATCTACGGCAATTTCTGCACCTTCGCTGTGCGAGAATCGAGGAGGCGGGCCGGTGCGCGCGTCGGATTTCGAGTGGTCGGACCTGCGCTTCTTCCTGGCCGTGGCGCGGGCCGGGCGGCTCACGGTGGCGGCCTCGCGGCTCAAGGTGGAGCATTCCACCGTGTCGCGCCGCATCGGCGCGCTGGAGGCGGCGCTGGGCGCCACGCTGTTCGACCGCCTCCCGGCGGGCTACGCGCTGACCGCCGCGGGCGAGCGGCTGCTGGCCTCGGCCGAGGCGATGGAGAGCATCGCCTTGGGCGCGCAGGGCCAGATCGCGGGTTCCGACCGGGGCGTCTCGGGGACGGTCCGGATCGGCGCCCCGGACGGCTTCGGCAGCTATTTCCTCGCGCCGCGCATCGGCGCCCTCGCCGCCCGCCATCCGGACCTGGAGATCCAATTGCTGCCGATGCCGCGGGTGTTCTCGCTATCGAAGCGCGAGGCGGACATCGCCATCACCGTGAGCCGGCCGAAGGAAGGGCGGGTGCACGCCCGCAAGCTCGCCGACTACAGCCTCAAGCTCTATGCCTCGCGCGCCTATCTCGACCGCCACGGGCCGATCGAGAGCCGCGCCGCGCTCGCCAGCCACGACTTCATCGGCTACGTGGACGACCTCATCTACGATCCCAAACTGAACTACGTGCCGCTGGTGTCCAAGGACATCCGCGTGCGGCTAAAGAGCTCCGGCGTCGCCGCGCAGCTGATGGCGACGCGGGCCGGGGCGGGCGTGTGCGTCATGCACTGCTTCATCGCCGACCAGTTTTTGGGCGACGGGCCGGACGACCTCGTCCCGGTGCTGCACGACGAGGTGAAGCTGACGCGCACCTTCTGGCTGCTCACCCACCCCGACACCCGGGAACTGGCGCGCATCCGGGTGGCGGCGGACTTCATCGTCGAGGCGGCGCAGCGGGCGCGCGGCGCGCTGCTGGCGGGGTAAGGGGGCGGGCCGGCGCTATTTCAGGCTCCAATACTGATCGGACGGGCCACCGGCGACCTCGCATTGCGCAAGCTGGAGGCGTGCACCATTGGCGGAGCCGGGATTGCCGGCCACGTCGATGCACAGGCCGGACAGCTTGTGGCGGATCATCCCTTCCCGCGTCAGCTGCCATTGCTGGTCGGTCTGCGATCCGTTGGGATTTCTGCCCGAAAGCTCGCAATCATAGAGGATGAGGGGCGTGCCGGCCTTGGTGCCGGGCGCGCCGGGCACGTCGATGCACCCCTTGGACAGCGTGTTGCGGATGAAGCCCTGGGGCAGGATTTCCCACTGCTGGTCGGTGGGCGAGCCGTTGGGGTTCCGACCGGAGAATTCACACGCATAGAGGATGATCGGGGCGCCGTTCTTGATGCCGGGCGCGCCGGACACGTCGATGCACTTGCCCGAGAGCTGGTTGACGATGAACTTGCCCTGCGCGCGCGCCTCGCTCGCGCAGAACAGCGCCGCCATCGCCAGAACGGTAGCCAGCAGCCCGTTGCCGATCTTCATGACGCCCCTCCCATCCCAACGCCCGCCGGCTCCCGTCAACGGATCAAGCTTGGCCTTGGCATGCAGACATAGCAGGGATTTCGGGGTGCCGACAGGCCGCCCGGACTTCATCGGCTCTCCCGTTTCCCCCCTGCCGGTGCGGGAGGGGCGGCCGGGGCCGGTGAGCGCGGGCCAGGCGGCGAGAGCGGCGCGCGCAACCGCCTCCAGCTCTGCGAAACCCGCGCCGTCGCGGGCCTGGATCGACATGCCCTGCTGGACGCAGGTGTAGAAGCGGGCGATGGCCGCCACATCGAGGCTTGCGGGCAGCTCGCCCGCAGCGATCGCGCGCTCCAGCCGCTGCGACAGCAGGTGCACGCTCTCCTGCCGGGCGTCCGCCACCAGCGATCCGAGGCGCCCGCCGCATTCCTGTCCGACGGCCGACAGCGTGACCATGCAGCCGGGCGGATGGCCGATGCCGGGCAGGGTCCGCGCCGAGCCGAGAAGCATGCCCTCGATGGCGGCGTAGGCGGTGGGCGCGGCATCGAGGCCGCCCCAGATGGCCGGCGAAGCGGTGCGCGAGAAGTGGGCGATGGCCGCCGCGTACAGCTCCTCCTTGCTGCCGAAGGCGGCATAGAGGCTCGGCGCGTTGATGCCCATGGCGGCGCACAGGTCGGCCATGGAGGTGGCGCTGTAGCCCTGCCGCCAGAACAGCTCCGTCGCCGCATCGAGCGCCTTCTCGCGGTCGAAGGCGCGGGGGCGTCCTCGGGGTGCCAAAGGGGGAAGCCTCCTCGATCATTTTGTGTATCGACTGCTAAAATAATCGCTTGACGCGCTCCTGTAAACCAATTTACGTAGTGATCATTACATAAATAAGCCGCCGGTTCGGCGCACAGGAGCATCCATGAAACTCGAAGGCAGAACGGCGCTGGTCACAGGCGCCAGCCGCGGCATCGGCGCGGCCATCGCCCGGCGGCTGGCCGCGGAGGGCGCGGACGTCGCCATCACCTATGAGCGCTCGGCCGACCGCGCGGCGGCGGTGGTGAAGGAGATCGAGGCCCTCGGCCGAAAGGCGTTCGCGATCCAGGCAGACAGCGCCGACCCGGCCGCGGCGCAGGCGGCCGTTGTTGACGCCGCGACGGCGCTCGGCGGCCTCGACATCCTGGTCAACAATGCCGGCATCGCCCGCGGCGGCGCGCTGGAGGAGATGAGCCTCGACGACATCGACGCGCTCTTGAACGTCAACGTCCGCGGCGTGGTTCTGGCCACGCGCGCCGCCATCCCCCTGATGTCGGACGGCGGGCGCATCATCAACATGGGAAGCTGCCTTGCCGAACGGGTGACGATGCCGGGCATCTCCCTCTATTCCATGACCAAGTCGGCGCAGATCGCCCTCACCAAGGGCCTCGCGCGGGACCTCGGGCCGCGCGGCATCACCGTCAACGTGGTCCATCCCGGCGCCACCGACACGGACATGAACCCCGCCGACGGCCCGAACCGCGACGTGATGCTGTCCGGCATGGCGATCAAGCAGTTCGGGACCCCGGACGACATCGCCGCCATGGTGGCGTTCCTCGCCGGTCCCGAGGGCCGGCAGATCACCGGCGCGGGATTCACCGTGGATGGCGGCGTGAACGCCTGAGGCGCAGGGGCCCGGCCGCGGGCCAAGCGCAGCGTGGTCGGTCGCTCCGGGTCCGCTCGCGCCGATGCCGCACCTTGACTTGAGCCCCCCTCTCCCCCTATAGGAGCCGCTTCCCGATAGAGCGGGTGAGTGCACGAGGGTCGCCTGGCCCCGATGGCGTTCCCCGCGTGACACGAAGAACAAAGGACTTTCGCCATGTCCCGGCGGTGCGACCTGACCGGCAAGGCGGTTCTGACTGGCAACCTCGTGAGCCACTCGAACCGCAAGACCAAGCGCCGGTTCCTGCCGAACCTGTGCAACGTCACGCTCGAGAGCGAGACCCTGAAGCGTTCCGTGCGCTTCCGCGTCAGCGCCAATGCGCTCAAGAGCGTGGATCATCGCGGCGGCCTCGACGCCTTCCTCAAGAAGGCCCGCGACGAGGACCTCTCCCCGCGCGCTCTGGAGCTGAAGCGCCAGATCGCCAAGGCCCATTCGGCTGCGTCGGCCGAGGCCGCGTCCGCGGCCTGAGGCCGCGCCGGCTGCGGCCGGCGCCCGGAGACGTGCCATGCTGCTGACATCCGAACCGCGGGCGTTCGCGCTCGCGGTTTTTGCCATGTGCGCCACGGTGCTCGCCGCCAACATATTGGTGCAGCACCCCTTCACGCCGTTCGGGCTTCAGGACTGGCTCACCTTCGGCGCCTTCACCTATCCCTTCACCTTCCTGGTGAACGACCTGTCGAACCGGCGTCTCGGCCTCGCCAAGACGCGCCGCGTGATCTATGCCGGCTTCGCGCTCGCGGTGGTGCTTTCGGCCTATTTCGCGACGCCGCGCATCGCGCTCGCCTCGGGCAGCGCGTTCCTTGCCGCCCAGCTGCTCGACGCCACCGTGTTCGACCGGCTGCGGGCCAGGGCCTGGTGGCTGCCGCCGCTGGCCTCGGGCGTGGTCTCCTCGGCGCTCGACACGGCGATCTTCTTTTCCCTCGCCTTCGCCGGAACCGACCTGCCGTGGACCAACTGGGCCGTGGTGGACTATCTGGTGAAGCTCGCCATGGTGGGCGTGTTCCTGGTCCCCTACCGCTGGCTGATCGCCCGCATGCCCGCCTTTGCGGGCCGCATGGCGCGAGCCTGAGGCCGCTGCGCCGTCAGACGAACTCCTCCAGCGCCGCGGTGAGCCGCTCCAGGTCTTCCGGGCGCGAGAGCCGGTGGTCGCCGTCCTTCACCAGCGCGAACACCACGTCATCCTCGGCCAGGCACGAGACGAGGCGCATGGCGTGCTCCCACGGCACGTCCTCGTCCATGGCGCCCTGGAGGATGCGCACCGGGCAGCCGACCGCGAACGGCGCGCCGAGCAGCAGATGGCGCCGGCCATCCTCGATCAGGTCGCGGGTGATGACGTAGGGCTCCTCGCCGTAGAGCGAGGGCTTCAGGAACCGGCCCGAGGTCTCGATCAGCTGGCGCACCGGCGGCGGGAAGCGGTCCCACATCAGGGTTTCCGTAAAGTCCGGCGCCGGCGCGATGAGCACCAGCGCCGCGAGCCGCGTCTCGCCCCGCGCCGCCAGCGCGCGCGCCAGCAGCAGCGCCATCCAGCCGCCCATGGAGGAGCCCACCAGCACCTGCGGGCCGGAAGTCGCCTCGAACACCGCAAGCGATTCGGCGAGCCAGCGCGAGATGGTGCCGTCCTCGAACCGCCCGCTCGATGCGCCGTGGCCGGAATAGTCGAACCGCACATAGCCGGTGCCGCGCGCCGCCGCCCAGCGGGCCAGATGCTCGGCCTTGGTGCCGGTCATGTCCGACTTGAATCCGCCGAGCCACAGCACGCCGGGTGCGTGCCCCGGCACGGTGCGCACCGCGATCTCGCGGTCCCCGACCGTCAGGCGGCTCGACATCTCGTTCTCGATCATGAGGTTGCTCGCAAAGTCCCGGCGTCAGCGGGTGAAAAAGCTCTGGATGATGCGCTCATAGATGGCGGTGAGCGCGACGATGTCGTCGACCGGGCTCGCCTCGTCCACCTGGTGCATGGTGCGGCCCACGAGGCCGAACTCGATCACCGGGCACAGGTCCTTGATGAAGCGCGCATCCGAAGTGCCGCCGGACGTGGAGGCCTCCGGCTCCCGCCCCGTCACCGCCGCGACCGCCGCGCGCACCATGTCGACGAACGCGCCGGGCTCGGTGCGGAAGCTCTGGCTCGCCCCTGGCTGGATGACGAGGTGGTGCGACAGGCCCGTGGCGTCGAGCCGGCGGCGGATCTCCGCTTCGAGGCTCGCCAGCGTGAAATGGTCGTTGAAGCGCACGTTGAAGCGCGCTTCCGCCTTGGCGGGGATGAGGTTGAACACCGGATTGCCCACGTCCACCGAGACCAGTTCGAGGTTCGAGGGCGGGAAGAATTCGGATCCCTCGTCGAGCGGCGCGGCGGTGAGCGCGGCGAGCAGGCTCAGGAGGCGGGGGATGGGATTGTCGGCGAGGTGCGGATAGGCGACGTGCCCCTGCTTGCCCTCCACCGTGAGGATGCCGGACAGCGAGCCGCGCCGGCCGATCTTGAAGGCGTCGCCCAGGGCGGCCGGGTTGGTCGGCTCGCCGAGGATGCAGGCATCGACCTTCTCGCCGCGCGCCTTCAGCGCCTCCACCACCCGCACCGTTCCGTCGAGCGCGGGGCCTTCCTCGTCGCCGGTGATGAGGAAGGAGAGCGATCCCGCCGCCGGCTTGCCGAAGCGCAAGGCGGCGGCGATCGAGGCCGCGACCGCCCCCTTCATGTCCACCGCGCCGCGGCCGTAGAGGATGCCGTCGGCGACCTCCCCCGAGAACGGGCCATGGCGCCATTCGGCGGCATCGCCCGGCGGCACCACGTCCACATGGCCGGCGAAGCACAGGTTCGGCCCGTCGGTGCCGATGCGGGCGTAGAGGTTGGCGATGCGCGGTCCGTGGTCGGCGAAATCGAGCCGCTCCACATGGTATCCCGCGGCCGCGAGGATCTGCGCGACCAGCGCCATGGCGGGCTCGGCGTCCGGGGTCACCGACGGCGCGCGGATCAGCGCGCGGGCGAGCGCCACGGGGTCGGTGGGATCGAACGGCAGATCGGGCTTGACGGCGGTGCCGGGCAACATCAAGAGCATCCTCGTCCTTCGGGGCCGCCGATCGCCGCGCCCCGGCGGCGATGCCGGCTTCTGACCTTGCGGAAGACGGCCGGTGTGCCCGGCTCACGCGGCCGAATTAGCGGCAACCGGCCTGTGGACGCCAGCAAAATCAGAGACGGCCGCGGTCGCGGCGGCCGCTTTTGCGCCGCGCCGCCATGAGGATGCCGCCTTCGGGCGACAGGAACGCCGCCCGGAGACCCGATTGATGCGCCTTCTGAAGCCCGCGGCGATGCTGGCCGCCGCCCTGTTCCTCGCTTTGTCCGTGGCGCCGCCCGGTGCCCGTGCCCAGTCCGCCGCTTCGGTGCAGGGACAGGCTCCGGCCCCGAGCGCGCCGACGCCGGCCGGCGATCAGGGTCAGGCGCCGGGCGCGGGTGCCGCGCCCGCTGTGGCAGCACCGAAGAAGGTCGCGCCGCCGCCGGATCCCGGCGTGCTGGCGGCGCGCGAGAAGATGGAGGCGGGCCGCGCGGTTCTCGATGCCCTGGAGGCGTCGCTTCTGGTGGAGGGCCTACGCAGCTCCGACCTCGACGAGTTGCGCAAGCGGCTCGATCCGGCGCGGCGCGATCTGATCGCGCGCTCGGAGGAGATCGCCCCGCGCCTCGCCGCCGCCAAGTCGCGGCTCGAGGAACTCGGCCCCAAGCCTGCCGAGGGCGCCGCCCCCGAGGAGCCCACCGCGAGCGCCGACCGCGAGCGCCTGCAGCGCCTGTCCGCCGAGCTCGACGCCGCGCTGAAGCAAAACCGGGCTCTGGTCGGCCGCGCCGATGAAATCGCCGAGCGCATTGCCGGCCGGCGCCGGGCCCTCTTCACGGGGCAATTGTTCGAGCGCTCGGTCTCGGTGCTCGATCCTTCCCTGTGGACCAGCGCCTTCTCCGGGCTCACGATCGAGTGGCGCGCCCTCACGTTTCTCGCCAGCGACTGGGCCGGCTACGCCACCCAGCGCCAGGGCCACCTCGCCGTCATCGGCATCGCGTTCGGCGCCTTCGCCATCGCCGCGCTCGTGGTGGCGCTCGGCCGCTTCGCCCGCCGGCGCCTGCGCAGGCCGCCGCCACCCGCGGGCGAAAAGCTGCCGCGCCTGAGGGCCGCGCGCGAAGCCATCAAGGTGTTCTGCCTGGAAGCGCTGGTGGCGCCGCTCGCGATGCTCGCGGCGGTGGCGTTCGCCAACGGCTTCGACGTGATCCCGCCGCGCGCCGAGGAAGTGATCCGCGGCCTCACGGTGGCGATCGTCATCAAGGCGCTCGGCAACGGCATTGCCCGCGCTTTGCTCGCGCCGGGCGAGCCGTGGCGCCGACTGCCCAGCCTCAGCGACCGCGCCGCCGGCATCGCCTTCCGCTATTTCTCGTTCGCCGTGTGGGCGCTTGCCATCGCCGCATTCCTCAATGCGACGCACCGCGCCTTGTTCGCGCCCGTGGGCCTGACGGTGGTGACGAGCGCGGTGATGGCGCTCCTGATCGGCGCCTTCATCGCCCGTTTCCTGATCAATCTCGGCAAGGACGAGGCCGACGCCGTCCCCGCGGCCGAGGGGCGCCGCCGGACGGCGCCGTCGAGACGGCCGGCGCCGCGCGGCTCGCCTGGGTGCGCTTCCTGGTCTGGATCGTGGTGGCGAGCCTGATCGGCGCGCTGGTGGCGGGCTATGTGAGCTTCGCCGCCTTCGTCGCCGCCCGCCTCGTCATTGCGGCGGCCGTGCTCGGCGGGCTTTATGTGCTCTACAGCCTGATCGACGCCTTCTTCACCGAAGGCCTCGCCCGCGGGACCCACCGCTCGCGCACCCTGTCCCTGACGCTGGGCCTCAAGCCCGAGAGCCTGGAACTCATCGGCGTCGTTCTCGCCGGCCTGCTCAAGCTGCTGCTGTTCGTGGTGGCGGCGTTCCTGATCGCCGGCAGCTGGGGCACCTCCACCGCCGACGTGATGGACACGGTGGAGCGCGTGACATTCGGGGTGCGCATCGGCAGCACCACCATCACGCTGTGGAGCGTGCTCTCGGCGGTGGGGCTGCTGCTGGTGGGCCTCGTGCTGGCGCGCGGTCTCCAGCGCTGGGTCTCCACCGCGATCCTGCCGCGCACCGGGCTGGAGCCCTCGCTGCAATCCTCCATCGCCACCATCCTCGGCTATGTGGGCGTGATCGTCGCGATCATGCTGTCGGTGGGCGAGCTGGGCATCAACCTGGAGAGGATCGCCATCGTCGCCGGCGCGCTCTCGGTGGGTATCGGCTTCGGCCTGCAGTCCATCGTCTCGAACTTCGTCTCCGGCCTGATCCTGCTCGCCGAGCGGCCGATCCGGGTGGGCGACACCATCAACGTGAAGGGCGAGGAGGGCTATGTGCGCCGCATCTCCGTGCGCTCCACGGAGATCGAGACCTTCGAGCGCGCCACCGTCATCGTGCCGAACACCGACCTCATCACCGGCATGGTGAAGAACTGGACGCACTCCAACACCTCCGGGCGCATCATCGTCACCGTCAACGTGACCTTCGATGCCGATCCGGAGGAGGTGCGCGACATCCTGGTCTCCTGCGCCTGCGACCATCCGCAGGTGCTGCAGAAGCCGCCGCCGCGGGTGTTCCTGGCGAAGTTCGTCGATGCCGGCATGGTGTTCGAGCTGCGCTGCGTGGTGGCGAACGTGGATTACGGCCTGACGGTCAAGAGCGACCTGCACTTCCAATTGCTCTCGCGCTTCCGCAAGGCCGGCATCGTCATGGCCTCCCAGCCTTGGGCGGCGCTCGGCAGCGTGCCACCGCCGGCGCCGCCGGAGCGCGACCCGCCCGAAGCGTAGGGCGCTAACCCTTCCTCAACCCGGGCGGCGCCAGATGGCTGCCCTGGTGCCTTTTCCAGGTCTTGCCTTCGGAACCCGCCATGCGCGCCCATCTCGCCGGCCTGTCCCTCGCCTTCGCGCTCGCCCTTGCGGGCTGCGGCACCACCGAGGACCTGTCCCAGCCGGCCTTCTACGTGAACCTCGCCCAGACCGGGAGGCCGGTGGACGCGGCGGCGGCGGCCTCGCTGCTCTCGGACTACCGCACGGCGCGGGGCCTGCCGGCGGTGACCGTCGATCCGGCCCTGAACAAGCTCGCCCAGGACCAGGCCAATGCCATGGCGCGGGCCGACAAGCTGGACCACGCGGTGGGCGGGCGCGACTTCATCGCGCGCATGAAGGCATCCGGCTATGACGCGCGCGGTGCGGTGGAGAATGTCGGCGCGGGCTACCATACGCTGGCCGAGGCATTCTCCGGCTGGCGCGATTCCCCCTCCCACAACAAGAACATGCTGGCGCCGGGGATGACCCGCATGGGGATCGCCACCGCCAATGCGCCGGGCTCGAAATACAAGGTGTTCTGGGCGCTGATCCTGGCCGATCCCGACACGCCGGCGCGCTGAGCGGCCGCGCGCCGGCAAACAGTCCCCGTGGACCGCGGGCGCGGCGGCGATAGCCTGCCGGCCGTCTGATAGCGGGTTGGTATCTGAATGCTGCCGCACATCGCCGACTATGAAGGGCTCGTGCGCGCGTTCCGCTGGCGCGTGCCCGAGCGCTACAACATGGCGCACCATGCCTGCGACGGCTGGGCGGCGCGTGCGCCCACGCGTCCGGCCGTGTTCCGCCGGGAGGCGGGCGCCTGGCGCCCGATCAGCTACGGCGCGCTGGCCGCGCTCTCCAACCGCCTCGCGCATGCCCTGGCGGCGAAGGGCATCGGCTCCGGCGACCGCGTCGCGATCCTGCTGCCGCAATCGGTTGAGGTGCTGGCGAGCCATTTCGCGGTCTACAAGCTCGGCGCCATCGCCGTGCCGCTGGCGGGCGCCTTCGGCTTCGAGGCGATCGCCTACCGGCTTCAGGATTCCGGCGCCCGCGCGCTCATCACCGATGACGAGGGCCTCGCCAAGCTCGTCGATCGGCCGGACGGGCTCGGCCTCGTGGTCTGCGTCGACGGCCCGCGCCCGGGGGCGGAGGGCTTCGCCGCGCTGGTGGACGCGGCGAGCGACCGGCCGCTGCCGGTGGAGACCGATCCGGACGACCCGGCGCTGATGATCTACACCTCCGGCACCACCGGCCAGCCCAAGGGCGCGCTCCACGGCCACCGCGTGCTGCTGCCGCACGTGAGCGGGGTGAGCTTCACCCACGATTTCTTTCCCCGTCCGGGGGACCGCATGTGGACGCCCTCGGACTGGGCCTGGGCCGGCGGCCTGCTCAACACCGTCCTCCCCGCGCTCGCCCATGGCGTGCCGGTGGTGGTGCAGCCCAAGGGCCGGTTCGACCCGGAGGCGGCGTTCGCGCTTCTGGCCGAGGCGCGGGTGCGCAACGTGTTCATTCCGCCCACCGCGCTCAAGATGATGCGGGCGGTCGAGCGCCCCAAGGAGCGCTTCGGCTTCGACCTGCGCACGGTCGGAACCGCCGGCGAGGCTTTGGGCGCGGAGACCTTCGCCTGGGGCCGTGCGGCGCTCGGCGTCGCCGTGAACGAGTTCTACGGCCAGACCGAATGCAACTATGTCATCGGCTCCAACGCCGCCCTCGGCGTCGCCCGCGCCGGCGCCACCGGCAAGGCGGTGCCGGGCCACGAGGTGGCGGTCATCGACGACGACGGCAATCCTTGCCCGCCGGGCGTCATGGGCCAGATCGCCGTGCGTCGGCCAGACCCGGTGATGTTCCTCAACTACTGGAACAAGCCCGAGGCCACGAGCGCCAAGTATCTCGGCGAGTGGCTGCTCACCGGCGATCTCGCGCGCAAAGACGAGGACGGCTATTTCCACTTCCTCGGCCGCGACGACGACATCATCACCTCGGCCGGCTACCGCATCGGCCCGGCGGAGATCGAGGACGTGCTGCTGCGCCACCCCGCGGTGCAGATCGCCGCCGCGGTGGGCAAGCCCGACGCGCTGCGCACCGAGATCGTCAAGGCGTTCCTGGTGCTGCGCCCCGGCTTCGCGCCGGGGGAGGCGATGGTGGCCGACATCCAGGCCTTCGTGCGCACCCAGCTCGCCGCCTACGAATATCCGCGCGAGATCGCCTTCGTGGACGAGTTGCCCATGACCACCACCGGCAAGGTCATCCGCCGCCTCTTGCGCGACGAGGCCTAAGCGGGGTCCGCAGCGGTCGTACGCCGCGGTCCGCTTGGGCAGCGGACGCCGCGCGCCGTCCGTCGGCACCGCTGCGCCTTCGGCCGGAATGTGCCATAGGGTCTCGGCCACAAGCGGCGGGGCGGGCAATGGCGCGAACGGGCGAGCAGGGGAGTGCGGGCGGGGCGGGCGAGGTGTTCGCCGTGTTCCTGAGGCTGGGATTGACCTCCTTCGGCGGGCCGATCGCCCATCTCGGCTATTTCCGCGAGGAACTGGTGCAGCGGCGCCGGTGGCTTTCCGACCATGCCTATGCGGACCTCGTGGCGCTGTGCCAGTTCCTGCCCGGCCCCGCGTCGAGCCAGGTGGGCATGGGGGTCGGCCTCATGCGCGCCGGCCTGCTGGGTCTGCTCGCCGCCTTTCTCGGCTTCACCCTGCCGTCGGCGGTGGCCATGGTGGCGTTCGGCCTCGGCTTTTCCATGCTGGGCGCGGACCTCTCGGGCGGCTGGCTCGCCGGCCTGAAGGCGGCGGCCGCCGCGGTGGTGGCCCAGGCGGTGCTGGGCATGGCCGCAAAGCCTCTGCCCCCGAAAAAAGCGCACCCAGACCATCGCCCTTGCCGGCGCCGCGCTCGCGCTCGGGCTCGGGGGGTATGGCCGGCCAGCTCGGCGCCATCGCCTTCGGCGCGCTCGCCGGCGCGCAGTTTCTCCAGCCGCAGGTGCCCCGGGAGGAGACCGAGCTTGCGGTCCTCGCCGTGTCGCGCCGCCTCGCGATCGGCGCGCTGGCGCTGTTCTTCGTCCTGCTGGCGGTGCTGCCGCTGCTGGCCGCGAGCGGGGACGGGGCGCTGCGCCTCATCGACGGCTTCTACCGCGCCGGCGCCCTGGTGTTCGGCGGCGGCCACGTGGTGCTGCCGCTGCTCGACGCCGAGACGGTGGCGACCGGCATGGTCTCCCGCGAGGCGTTTCTGGCCGGCTACGGCGCGGCGCAGGCGGTGCGGGGCCGGCTCTTCACCTTCGCCGGGTTTCTCGGCGCGGTGGCGACGCCCGCCCACCGGCATCGCCGGCGGCCTGCTGG